>NZ_JADBUB010000004.1:0-74357 GCF_020245865.1 Microcystis sp. M169S2 | reverse complement strand
CTAGCCCGATTGCATCGCAAAACACTCTGCTATTCTAAGTCTACAGAAATGTTAGGATACTCTATTCGTTTATTAATTCATTATCTGAAGTTTCAAGAAGTGCCTATTCCTTACTGATTCATAGCTTAATTCAGCAACGCCAGACTTCTTTTAGAGTCTCTCGACAAATATCACCGTTTTTTTGGAAAGCTAGGCTGATTTTTTCTTTGATTATTGCCTGACGATTAAGTAGTTCGGGTAAACGATCTAGTTCATGAATTCCAGGGGAAATATCTAAGATAATTTCTTGCAGTCCTGCATCGGAAAAGATACCATTAATTCTTTTTTCTTTGGCTCGATTAACAATAGCAATCGGCAAAGAACCACAAAACATTGCAAACATTAAAACGTGCAAACGATTGCTACACACCATCGATGCTCCAGAATACAAATCATACATAGAGCGACTGTCTATATATCGTTCTATAAACATCACATCGTATTCATTTTGATAACGTTCAAACAGATATTTGGAAAATTTATAGTCTGAATCAACTTGATAGCTAATAACTAATTTATTTTGGCTATCTCCACAGGTCATTTTAACCAGTTTATCTAAAGCTATCAAAAGATTATTTTTATAGCCGGAACTATCAAATTCTCTGAAGCCAGATCTAAAACTTAACGCGATATAATTTTGATCTATTTTTATGGGTTGCTCATTAGAATTGGGAACCTGCATCAAAAATTGTGTATTTTCATTGACATATTTTTTGGGCAACAGCCAGGCTAAGTCAGGGAATATTTCTACCTTATCTATTCCTATTTTTAGAGCATAATCTTTGGATAAAGTATCTCTAACACTATAAAAGTGCATAGGGATAGAACGCAATTTCTCAGCTACTTGTAGAGGTTGTGACAAGGACTCAATTGAAGTACCAAATCGACAAATTTTTACTTTGAATATGGCTAATATATTATAGTATAAGGAAGCTAACAACATCTTAAGCTCTAACTTAAATCCTCGTCCATAGAAATGGCCAGGACGCAAAATTAAATAAACATTAGCCCGAGGCTTAAATAAATATTTTAAGCTGTAAAACCAGATCAAAAGACTAAAACCGATTGGATATGAACTAGCTCTCTCATCATCTTTCATCTCTAACTGCTTACAGTACCATTCAGGAACTTGCAAATCATTAATGATCAGCTTTCCGTACTCTCTTAATTCCGAAACGAGAATTTTAGTTAATACTAAATCTCCCTGATTTCCATGGGGAACTCTCGCTTGGCAGAAAATGATATTATCTCTGAGAGAATGTTGCATAGTCTAGATGTCCTTTATTTTTACAAAAATAGCCAAAATTTCCTTGATTAAAAAACGGATAGTCAGCAAGTTCATGGGAAGATAACTTAACTAGGTCTTAAGCCGCTTGTGGATTGTAACATTGTTTTAAATCAATGACAACATTAATATTCATCAAATCTTAACAATTGCTTTGGCATAATTTTTCATAAGCACCATGTTAAATGTCTGGAAATAGCGAAACCGAGAAAACGGAATGAGTATTTATTGCGGCGAAGTGTAGCCAGACGCAGATATTTACCCGCAAGTAATCTCCCAATGCCTTTAATTCTTGCTTGTAAACGTTCCCACCAAAAAGCCAGCCAAGGACTGTTTTTTCCTTGGGCATAAATTGGCAAAAAAGCTAAAGAACCATACAGGACATCGGCTCTATGGCTTTTGCTTAAATTATTGCGGTAATGTTCCAGATTGGGTAAACCACCATGTTCTCCGTAACAGCGAAAGGGAAGATAATTTTTAAGTTCTTGTTCTCTTAACAAATTATCAATCGTAGAATCCCAGGAAGAATAGAAGTTAGGTCCTGGATTTTGCCTGATTTTTTCTTCTAATGTTATCATAACTTTTGCCGCTTCTGGGGTAACAATATAAGCAACGGTAGAGGCAGAAAATCCAGTGGCAAAACCTTCGGGTGATACATAATAAACTTGGGGAGCGCAAGTATATAGCCAAGCAATCCCCACATCTTTTTTACTAGGATTAAATGGTAAAGGAAGTTGACTTATGCCCACCACAGGAACAAAATCAGCTTCGATAATTAAAGTCGGTTGATTTTCCTGAATAATACGTTGCCATGCTTGACAATGATTAAGAAGACAAAGGTAGCTATTGGAATAATCCTTATATTCCTCTAGGTGTTTTTGTCTGAGAACTTCGCAATTAAATCCTTCTTCCCGAAAGCAGGATTCTAGTGCCTCTGTTGGCTCTTTATAGGCGATGATAAAAACTTGCTTAACGTAATCAATTAAAGAATTAGATTGGGATGTTGCTTGGGTTACAGTAACCATCATTTTACTAGATACAATTGTTCTAATTATACTGCGTAAACCGAAATATTCCCACCTTAAGTTAATTAGTCAACTCGGTGGACTACTACTACCTAAAAAAGCTAGAGTGGGGTTATTTTGAGCAAGCTGTTGCTGTAGTCAAAGTTTACATCATTTTGAACTATTGTCAACCCCGCCCAGAGTATATATGATAGTCGAAAGCTGATCTAGTCTCTAGATAACTCCACGTGAAAACTTCCACAAGACAAGGGTTAGGATTATTATTCGGCGCTCGTTGGAGAAAACAGGAGCTATCTATCAATTCGCCTCGATAAATTGTGCAAGCTTTTGATTATACCAAAAATATTCACAAATATGCGCTTATACCCTTCTATACCGATAAAAATGGCTGTCGGCATTCAGAAGTCACCCCTAGATGAATTTTAACCTCTGGACAATCCCTAGCTATTAAGAGCAAGATAAAAGTCAATCTTTGACAATTTCCTCTAATTTACCTAGTTTAACTCTAATTTTGATGATTAAGATAAAAAAAATCCCGACCACGATTTTTTCATCGCTGGGGGATACACAGTAAGAACCTTAACCGAGATAATCAGGACTAATTGCAATTATCGTCCTTATCACCCTTACAGTCACGGTTTTGTAAAATTAGCGGCCAAGAGGAATGGTCAAAATGGTTATCTTGACTATTAACCGCTAAAGTGTGAGGAAGAGAACCCAACAGCAAGGAGACCACGACAAACAAGGTTAATGAGATTTTCATGGCTTTTACTCCCTTAGACACCATCAGGTAATTGACCTATTTTTACCATAGGGCTTTTCCGCTCGGATGTCAGTCCCATTGCCAAGAGGGAAAAAGGGGTTAACATGGAAAAAAAGGGAATATAAGTAGAATAAAGTAGAACGGGATGAAACCACAGGGATGGGACGAGTTTCTCAAACATCTAGCCAGAGAATACGGTGTTCAAGGCAAATTAAAGGAAATTTTTTTGGTTCGTTTTGCCTACGAAAATTGGCGCAAACCAGATGAGGGAATTTGGGAAATGGCCGAGGCCGCCAGCCATGAAACCTATAAAAAACAAATGACTAAAATATATAGCTATTTCTCGGCAGATAAAGATAATGGCTGTCCCGAACTAGAATTAGGTAGTAAAGGGCCGGGTAAGTTCCAAATCCTCCGGGAATGGTTCAAAGATATCAAATATCCTGAATGGAAAAATCACCCCACCCCGATACTAGCAGAAAAATCGGTTATAGATAGTTATATTAGCCGCCCTCCCGTCGAAAGCGACTGTTATCAAGAAATTAATCGTCCGGGGTCACTCATTCGCATTAAATCCCCCGAAAAGACCGGTAAAACTTCTCTCCTGAAACATCTGCTCGCTCAGGCAGATAGTTGGGGACATAGCACAGTTTATATTAATTGTCAAGTGGCAGAAAAGGCGATGTTTGCCAGTTTAGACCGATTTTGTCGCTGGTTTTCGGCAAATGTTAGCCGAGAATTGGGTTTAAAGCCGCAATTAGATGAATATTGGGATGAGGAACTATTTGGCAGTTTAATCAGTTGTCAAACCTATTTTCAGTCCTATCTTTTGGAACAGATTAACGGGCCGCTCTTTTTGGCCCTAGATAATTTAGACAGAATTTTCGAGTATCCGGACATCGCTAGGGATTTTCTGCCGCTTTTGCGCTGTTGGCACGAAGAAGCTAATAATTTAGAAATCTGGCAGAATTTGCGGTTAGCGATTGCTAATTCCACGGAAATCTATATTCAATTGGACGCTAATCAATCTCCCTTTAATGTCGGCCGTGCGATTAAATTACCCGGTTTTAACCTCGAACAACTGGAAAACTTGGCTAGTAGCTACGGATTGCCCAAAAATGACGATAATCAGCGTTTTCTTGGCGATTTAATTGCCCTAGTTGCTGGTCATCCCTATCTTAGCCGTTTGGCCCTGGAAGCGCGGGTGCGCGGGGAAAAAAATATTCTCCCTAATGCTGCTACCCAAGGGGGAATTTATGCGGCACACCTGCGTCATCACTGGGATAGTCTGCAAAAACAGCCAGAATTATTGACAGCGATGGGGGAAGTGGTTAATTCTTCCGATCAGGGAGCGCGATTAGAACCGATTACTGCTTATAAACTGGAAAGTATGGGTTTAATTCAGTTAAAAGGCGATCTAGCCCAGCCTAGCTGTCAATTATATCAGCTTTACTTCCGAGAAGAACAGACCAGCAGCGATCTCTAGTAGATAATTAGGGTCTGCTGAAAAAGTTTTTCCTGGTGGCAGGGTGTGGGGTGTAGGGTGTAGGGTGTGGGGTTTTACCGATTTTGAGGGGGTCAATTACCTAATTTTCAGGGAAAAAGTACCTGAATTTTCCCCCCAATCACTCCAATGGTCGGCACTTTTTGAGGTCAAAAAAGTCTAAAAGCCTTATCCAACAAGGTTTTTAGATTTATTCAGCAAACCCTAATTAGACACCGATAAGCATCCGGTGCGCTCAAAGATTGCTCAACTTGCTAAAGATTGTAGTTCGGAAGTGCCATAAACTCTCACGATTTTATCTTGGCAGGCCGTGGCGATATAATTACCATCGGGACTAAAACAAACCGCATAGATTTTCTGGGGATGGTGAATAGAAATAATCGCTTTTCCTGCTTTTAAATCCCATAATTTTAAGCTTTTATCATCACCACCACTGGCTAATAGTTGATTATTAGGACTAACACTAACTGAATTGATATGATCACTATGTTCGCTGAGAGTTTTTGCCTCTGTACCTCTTTTAATATCCCAGATTTTAATAGTTTTGTCTTTGCTGCCACTGGCTAAAAATTTGTTATTACTGCCGAAATCTACCGATAAAATACCTCCAAACCAATCGGAATGACCTTTTAAGGTAATACTGCTCTTTTCTCCCAGATTCCAGATAATTACCGTTTTGTCATTTTCGCCGCCACCACTGGCTAAAAGTTGACCATTTTGACTAAATTTAACTGTTAGGACTTTATCGCTATGACCTTGTAATGTGGCCAGAATTTCTCCAGTTTTTACTGACCATATTTTCACCGTTTTATCTTCACTACCACTAGCAATAATTTCCCCATCGGGATGAACAGCTACTGCTGTAACTTTATCTTGGTGTCCCGTTAAGGTAGAGATTAATTTTTTACTTTCCAGTGACCAAATTCTTACGGTTTGATCATCACCTCCACTAACCAAAAATCCTTGACAGGGACTAAAAGCAACAGAATTAACTCCCTTGTCCCACCAACCGGCTTTTTCATGTCCTTGTAAACTAAATTTTTGATTTTTTTGCCAATCCCAAACAATAACAGTTAACTCGTTATCTCCACTAGCTAAAAATTGACCATCTTGGGAAAAAGTTAGACATTTAACCTCACCTTCATGGCCTTCTAGGGATTTAAAAGATACTAAACGATTAAACATGGTGAAGACATTAGTTAATCAGTATTTTTCGGTATTACCCGATGTTAGTGGTTCTGTAGGGGACTACTTCATCCCTGAGATAACTTTTCAGAAATCTCCGCTCACCACAAGTACGGGGAAGCTATTGTTCCCTGATTATAACTAATTACAGTGTTTCTCTTCAAGGAGATGCAGCTAATCTAAGGATAGCCTATTAAAATAGGTCTTAGCTTATAAGTACCCGTTGACAATCATAGTAATAGGGTAGGTGAGGGGACAATAATCGAAAAAATTGCCCGATAAATTAAGTATTCACCGTAACCTAGCCCAAAAAGGCTGCTATTTAGGGGCGCTATAGGGTAACATTAACTATTAGGGTGGAGTTTATTGCCGATTTTAATCTTGTCCTAAGCGAGCAAAATTGACAATTGAATCTGTAATTTTAAAAATATCTATCCCGTCAATCTCATCTAACCGCAAATGCTTAAAATTTTAGTTGATGGTACACCGATAAGACAAAATCCTAGTGGAATTGGATTATACGCTTATCATCTGATTGCCGAATTAGCTAAATTACAAAACCAAGAAAACTTTTCCCTGTCCCTCTGTTTTCAACCATCGGTAAAAAACTGGCTGCGGGGTAATCTTTCTATACCCGAAAAACTGCAATCCTATCCAGAGGTTAAATGTTTACCAATTCCCGTCAGTCTTAGCAATATCTTAACCCGATTTCCTAATCCTCTAATTCCCTATCTAGAAAACTTTCTTGATTCTCCCGATATTCTCCACGGATTGGATCATGTGGTGTATCCTTGTCGTCAGAGTCGTAAAGTTATGACTATTCATGATGTTACTTTTATGAAATATCCTGAGTTTGTCACGGGGATTGTCAAAACCTACACCCAACGCATTAAAAAATCTCTACAATGGACAGATTTAGTTATTGCTAACTCCGCAAGTACCAAACGAGATATTATTGAATATTTAGATGTGAACCCAGAGAAAATTTTTGTTACTCCCCTCGCAAGTCGTTATTCTTCTCTCCCAAATTATCCCTCATCTCTAACTATCACTAAACCCTATTTACTCTTTGTTAGTACCCTAGAACCACGAAAAAATATTATTAATCTTATCAGTGCTTTTAACTATCTCAAGGACAGGTATAAATTAGACCATAATCTGATTCTGATTGGCAAAAAAGGATGGAAGTATGAACCAATTTTCGATAAAATATCTCAGTCTCCCTTTCGAGATAGTATCCAACATCTTGATTATCTTGCCGATGACTTAGTTGCGGATTATTATCAAAAAGCCGATGTTTTTATCTATCCTTCTTTTTACGAAGGTTTTGGATTACCGGTTTTAGAAGCGATGACTTTAGGTTGTCCCGTGGTAACTGCTAATACTGCATCCTTACCCGAAGTCACGGGAGACTCGGCAATATTAATTAATCCCGATAATTCCCTAGAAATTGCTGCGGCAATCTATCAAGTTATTAGTGATACCTCTCTCCGTCAAGAATTAATCACTAAAGGAAAAAAACAAGCGGCAAAATTCTCTTGGCAAAAAACCGCACAAGCTACTATAAAAGCTTATCGTTCTCTTTTATAATAAGTAAGTAGTTATAATTAAATTGAAGATAAATCCACCCTTAATACCCCCTTGATAAGGGTGGTACTGATCACCCCTTAATCTTCCCTTGATAATGGGGGTGTCTGACAACTTTTAACACCTACCTACTTAACTAGCTAATATCTATGAATAGAAATCATCAATTATTAATCAATCTCGCTTTTCTCGGTACTAAATATACTGGGTTGACTACCTATACTAAAAATCTCATTCCCCAATTAGCTAACTTAAATCCTACCTTAATCACTTCTAATAGTTACCCAGATTTTAACACCTATCCTGTGTCGGCAAACCTTACCCAAGAACAGGGAACTAAAGGCAATATTAGGCGCTTAATTTGGACAGAAACCCAACTCTATCAAACCTATCAACAATTGAAGTCTTCCCTGCTATTTACCCCCATTCCCGAAGCACCTATTTATGGAAATTGCCGCTATATTGTCACAGTTCATGATTTAATTCCCCTGCGATTTCCGAAATTTTCTCCTTTAACTTTTTATAATAAATACTATTTACCCCAAGTCCTGAAAAAAGCCACACATATTATCGCTGTTTCCCAAGCAACTGCCGCCGATATTAATAAGTTTTTTAACATACCTCTTGACAAAATAACCGTGATTCTTTCTGGCTATGATTCTCACAATTTTCGTCCGCTAAATCTGGCGACTCGTCCCTATTTTATCTATCTTGGTCGTTATGATCCTCATAAAAATCTCGCTCGTTTAATTACTGCTTTTTCCCAAATCGATTCCGAATATCAATTATTAATTGTCGGTCAATTTGACCCCCGTTTTACCCCTGCTCTACAGCAACAGGTAGAAGCATTATCAATCTCTCAACGAGTGCAATTTTTAAACTATGTTTCCTATGAAGAATTGCCGCAACTTTTAAACCAAGCAACTGCTTTAGTTTATCCCTCCCTTTGGGAAGGTTTCGGATTACCTGTACTAGAAGCGATCGCCTGTGGAACTCCTGTGATTACTTCTAATCTTTCCTCTCTCCCGGAAGTCACAGGAGATGCGGCAATTTTAATTAATCCCTATAGCATTGATGAGATGAGAGAGGCAATGCAGCAAATCGCCAGCAATGAACAATTGCGCCTTAAATTAAAATCCCTGAGTCGCCAACGCGCCGAGCTTTTTAGTTGGGAAAAAACCGGCCAAGAAACCGCCACAATTCTGCAAAGTTTTCTCTAAAAATGGTGATAAAAAATTTATCAATCATTGTCGGATGGGTTAGACGGCAGTAAGCATTAAGTAGTTGGATAAAAGTAAAGTTAACTGTGGGGTAAGGAGTCGGTCGTCAGGAGTCAGTAAGAATTGCGGCAATTTACATTTCTTAAGATAGACAACAGAATTTATGTCCGACTACTTAAAACCGAAGGATAAGCAATCGATCCGTCGTAACCCATCTTCCCAGAATTTATGACAATAACAAAAATTTTACATATTTTTTAGTCTCTTTCATTCTGCAACACCCAATATCAGAACAGGAATATCGATATTAGAAACTCCTCGGCTTTCCAAATCCCAGACAAATTGTTCAAAATAGGATACTCCTGTGGACATTTCATCTGCAAATGATTTTACTGGAACAATTTCTATGCCAACATTAATAACTTTTAGATTCCGAAATATTGTCATTTTTGCACACACATTGTAAACCATAAACGCATATTTACCAAATTGCACCTCAACTCCCACATTGCTTTTGATAAAATCCATTTCACGAAATGCAGCTCTTTGAGATAAATGTTTCTGTATGTATTCAGGCGTATAATATTTAGTTGGGTAATTACAAGGAACTCTATATTTTTCCCACTGTCTTAGCTCAAATTCATCTTTGAAGACATTATTAAGTTCTCGGGGACTGTAAAGCAGTCTGTCTACCATCGTTTTTTCTTGACTACGTTTTGTTTTGCAATCCTCACTATTAATCGCCCTGATAATATCCTTAACTTCTTCTAATTCATTCCTGTATTCACTTTCAATAACTTCTTGACCGTTATTAAATGAATAAATACCAGCGATAATCATTGCTGTTACCTTCCTATATATTATTGTGCCATTCTTCGGGAATTTGAGCGACTTTTTCTTGGCCAGTAGGCTGATGAATAGGTTTTCCTAAAGGACGAATTTTGAGATTTCCTTGCAAATAAGCAGCGATTCTTTCCCTGGCAATTTTCACATATTCTGCTTCTTTTTCACTCCCCATCACTCGACGATTGTGCATAATACTAGCAATCAGAGAAGTTCCAACCCCAGCAAAAGGATCAAAAACCCAATCCCCCTCATTTGTCAAGGCTAAAACACATCTTTCTACTAATTCGATTGGATATTGACAAGGATGGATAGTTTTCTCTGGATGATTAGATTTAACGTTAGGAATATCCCATAGTAACTCATCCCATTCTTGTGCTAAAAACTCCCAAACATCGCTGGGATTTTTCCCTAAAGGATTACCAGAGGGTTTACCGATATTTTTACCTTTAAAATGGCGCTTACCAGGGTATTTAGCGGGGATTCTCACTGGATCAAGATTAAAGGTATATTTATCGGTTTTTGTCAACCACAAAATAGTTTCATACCTGCCAGAAAATCTTTTAGAGGTATGTAATCCATGGCCAAAATGCCAGACAATTCTATTTCTTAAAAAGAAACCCATTTGTTTAAATAGCTGATAATAAAAAATATCTAAAGGATAAACTTCTCCCTCTTGAACGAAATTTCCCACCTGCCAGCAAATACTGCCATTATCTTGCAAGATTCTAGGGAATTCTACCAGAATTTTGGTTTGGGTTTCCAGATAAGTATCCAAAGAGATTTTTTTTTCGTAGTCTTTTCCTAAATTGTAGGGAGGAGAAGTCATAATCAAGCTCACAGAATTATCTGGTATAGTCTTGATAAAATTATTGCTATCTCCTTGATAAAGAATTATTTCGGCATCAGGTTGATAAAAGTCTCGCACTGATTTTGACTGAGAAAATAAGGGCAACTGATTCATAGACAATTTAGCAGAGAAGAGCCACTTTTAATTATATAGTTTTCTGGACTAAAAATCCCAAAGATTTCGGGCTGTGTAAACTGGAAGTTTTACCATCTACCACCGCAGTTATTCAGCAAGCACCAAGTATTCTTACTCATAGTACAATGGGGATGCTCCCTATTTTACATCCAATATGCAAGAGAGCCAGTTTTTTAAAACAATTAATGTTATCTGTAGCCAGCAAAGATATAACAAAAATTCTACTTTTTTAGATAAAAATCGGGAAGAAAGTTTTAACTTTTTTCTATTCTTCCCTTAACTCAGATTAGCTCAAACCAGAAACGCACTCGCCTAATTCCACTGTAAAAGGTTGCCAAGGACGAGGATCAATTACTTTTGTCGGTAAGGCATGGGATGTTAATAATTCTTGAAAAGATTCGGGACTACCCTCCGCACTTAACACCGCCATCAATAAACCTTTAAACTCGATATCACCACCGGCAGCCGTAGAAATAATATATTCGGGCTGCAAGCGTTGACAGACTGCTAAGGCGCTTTCTTGTCCTTTGATTACCGGTCCGAGGAAAGGTATTTTTAAATCAATCAAAGGAGTGATAATCACGGAGATTTTACCCAGAGAATCGAGGCTAGGAGAATGATAACCGTGGGGTTCGTAGTAGATACTCTGATTTGTCGCTAATTCCTTGATAACATAACCATTTTCCACCAGAGTCGGCCCGACTGGAGAACCGGGGACAGCAGTAATTTCGATCGCATTGTCAAAGATATAACTAGCACCGTGGGTTAAAGGGATGAGATGGGTATAATTAAGCGCTCGAACGACTTTTTCGGCATTAGGAGAGGCTACCACGGGAATTTGGCGATCGAGTACCTGTAAAGTAGGAGGATGGGCGTGATCTTCCAAACCTTGGGAGAGAAGAATCAGATCGATATTTTGGGGAATGGCATGATTAGAGGTTTTTTTGCCCTCAAATAGCCAAGTTAAATTACCAAAAGTCAGGGAACCTACCAACCAAGGATCGAGAAGCAGGCGTTTTCCCCCGATTTCGATTAACCAAGAATTACTATCAAGCCAAGTTAACTGCATATAAGCCGAGGAATAATGGGGATTTTCTTAATTTAATTTAACATTAGCATTAACTTTTCTGCGCTTGGGGGTTTTTCAGTCATCAGTGAATGCCATTTATAGCAGTTATCTTAATGGTGAGGTAGGAAGTCTCTGGTTTTAGGGAACGGGCAACAGTAGCCAGTCGTCAGGGGGTGATACCAAATTAGGTTACACTTCATCTTGAGGAGAAACGCTGTCACACTCCTCACTCAATGCCGGTCACTGAAAACCCAAATCTGATCACTGATTACTGATTACTGATCACTGATCACTGATTAGTCAAGGCTTAAGAAATAGGGAAAGTTTAGCTATCTTAGGGAAAGTAGGCGCTAAAAGGGGAGGAAGAACGCATCAGCCGAGACTGAATTTCTATGACTAAACGTACCTTCGGTGTTATCGGACTAGCTGTCATGGGAGAAAATCTCGCTCTCAATGTGGAGAGTCGGGGTTTTCCCATCGCTGTTTACAATCGCACCGCCAGCAAAACTCAAGAATTTATGGAAACTCGCGCCGTCGGCAAAGATGTCAAGGCGGCCTATAGTTTAGAAGAATTCGTCCAAATTTTAGAGCGTCCCCGCAAAATTCTGGTCATGGTAAAAGCTGGCCCGCCGGTGGATGCCGTGATTGAACAATTAAAACCCCTTCTCGAAGAAGGAGATATGATTATCGATGGCGGTAACTCCCTCTACGAGGACACGGAAAGACGCACCCGCGACCTAGAATCAACCACTAAACTGGGTTTTGTTGGGATGGGGGTCAGTGGTGGCGAAGAAGGCGCTCTGCACGGTCCTTCCCTGATGCCGGGGGGTACAGAGTTCGCCTATCGGGAATTAGAGCCGATTTTAACCAAAATTGCCGCCCAAGTCGATGATGGTCCCTGTGTCACCTATGTGGGGTCCGGGGGTGCGGGCCATTATGTGAAAATGGTTCACAATGGCATCGAGTACGGCGATATGCAGTTAATTGCCGAAGCCTACGACGTGCTGAAAAATGGTCTAGGACTAAGCAATCAGCAGTTACAGGAAACTTTCGCCGAGTGGAATCGCACCGATGAGCTTAATTCTTATTTAATTGAAATTACCGCCGATATCTTTAAGTATGTTGACCCGGAAACTGGCCATCATCTGGTAGATTTAATCTTGGATTCGGCGGGACAAAAGGGAACCGGACGCTGGACAGTGTTAAGTTCCTTGGAGTTGGGGGTGCCAATTCCGACCATTTATGCTGCGGTTAATGCTCGCGTGATGTCCGCTTATAAGGATGAACGGGTGGCAGCCGCCAAAGAGTTACCCGGACCCGGGGAAACCTATCCAGGGGATTCGGCACTATTTGTGGATAAGGTGCGTGATGCTCTTTACTGCTCGAAAATGTGTTCCTATGCCCAGGGTATGGCTTTAATCGCTAAAGCTTCTCAGGAGTTTAACTATAATATCAGTCTGCCGGAATCGGCCCGGATCTGGAAGGGCGGCTGTATTATTCGCGCCGGTTTCTTGGATAAAATTCGCAAAGCTTTTGCGGAAAATCCGGGGCTGCCGAATTTGTTGTTAGCACCGGAATTTAAGCAAAGTATCCTTGATCGCCAAGAGGCATGGCGTGAGGTGTTAGTCTTGGCTAATAAGTTGGGAATTCCCGTCCCGGCTTTTAGTTCTTCTTTGGACTATTTTGATAGTTATCGTCGGGCCAATTTACCGCAAAATCTCACCCAAGCACAACGGGATTATTTTGGCGCTCATACCTATGAACGTACCGATAAACCCAGAGGTGAGTTTTTCCATACGGAATGGATGACTGAATCCTAAAGCTATCTAATATTTTCTCCCCTTTTTACTGGAAATAAAAAGGGGAGATTTTTTGGCGAGGTTTTTCTGATTAAGAGTTAACTATCGGTCAAGTAATACTAAATCCGTTGAGTAACGCACAGAAAACGGGTTTCTCCGAGAAACCCGTTTTCTACTCATGCAAAAGGCAAAAAATGGCAATAAATATAGCGTTTCTGATTCAGAAGAGGTACATTTCCGATTCTGAACAGCTTAATCAGCAAAGATTTAAGTGTGCCGCACAGATGCGAGAACCGCTATAATCAGTTTTTAATACCCGGATTTAGTATTAGAAGTTGCCAACGAAAGCCAAAAACCAGATCCTATTTCCTAGGAAAGTGGGGAGCAGAGAGAAAAAAACCTTAACCGAGCAGTATTGACTCTCCCCTCATCACCCCGACAATTTGTCGGTCTAACTGTTCTAAATTTTCCGCCGGTTCAAGGCAGCATAACCCTTGACAAATTAACCCAAATGTGCTAGGTGGCAAACTGGCATCGACTCGATACACCGCAGTGGGCAAATAGCGACCTAACAGCCGTTCGATCGAGCTTTCCGCGGCACGCAGACAGAAACCGTGAAGATAGTGATCGAGGGCAACAAATAAACTGGGGCAAGCGGTGGGGGACTGTTCTAGGATGGTACTAAAAGATTGCAAGGCCTTTTCGGCCCGATCGAGATATTCTAGATTTTCCGTCAATCGCGACAGACGAACTAAATTAGCGATCGCAATTCCGTTAGCCGAAGGGGTGGCATTATCCGTATAACCTCGCTCTCGCACGATCAGATCGAGACTATGATCGGACGCAGTATTAAAATATCCCCCCTCATCCTCGGCCCAAAACCAGCGATCAAATTCCCCCTGTAAATCGATAGCCGCCTCTAACCAGCCAGTTTCTTGGGGTTTAGCGGTTTGCAGGTCCAGCAAAGCCTTAATAAAATAGGCAAAATCCTCCGATTGGGCCAAAACCGAGGCCTGACCCTGATAATTCAAGCGCTGAAAACGTCCATCTAACCACTGATGCTGGAGAATAAACTCGGCCGCGACCGTAGCCATTTGCCAGTACAAAGGTTCGCCAAAGACGGCAAAGGCCCGGGCTAAACCGGAAATCATCAAACTATTCCAAGCGACGATCATTTTCGTATCTGTTACCGCCGGAATGCGTCCCGGCCAAGAGACGTTTTTCGCCTCTTGATTGTCTCTGGCCGGGGGAAAAAGAGCTAATTGGGCTTGAGAACTGCCATAACGCCGAATAAATAACTTATCGAGGATATTTTCTATCTCCTTCCCTAATTCTCCCCCTTGCCGACGTTGCAGCACATTGCGACCCTCAAAATTCCCCTCGGCAGTGACGGTAAAATTAGCCTGCAGCAGCCCCAATTCCTCGGTCGAGAGATAATCCCTTAACGACCGATCCGACCAGACATAAAAGGCCCCTTCCTCCGGTTCCCCATCCGTGGCCTTCTCAAAACTATCGGCATCTTGGGCCGCATAAAAATAGCCTTCTGGGGCGGTCATTTCCCGTTTTAGCCAGTTAACCGTGCCTTTAATCCCTCTCTCAAAGGCCGCCTCTCGATTACCCGCACTCCACAAATTGGCTAAATATTCGACAATTTGCCCGTTATCGTAGAGCATTTTTTCAAAATGGGGAACTGTCCACGTCGAATCCACTGTATAACGATGGAATCCTCCCCCCACATGGTCATAGATTCCCCCCAGGGCCAGATCTTCCCCCCGTTGATAGGCCGCTTGCCGGAGGGAATCGTCAAAATCGTCACCAAAGCGACTACCCTGCAAAGCCAGATGAGAATATGGAATCATCGGAAAACTGGGCCGACCGTAATTATTGGGATTAACCTGAATCACCGCTGTATTTGTCTCGATTCCTGTGGCTAAAAGGGAAGGATCGGCTAAATTGGTCTCTGCTCGCGGTAAAATGGCTGATTGACGCAGTGCGCCCAGCATTTCGTCCGTGAATTTGCTTAATTTCTCCTTTTCCTCGTCATAATAGCGACGTACCGATTGCAACACTTGCAGAAAACCGGGCCGGTTAAAGCGCGGTTGCACGGGAAAATAGGTGCCACCATAGAAGGGAATTAAACTATCCGGTGTTAGGAAGACATTCAGCGGCCAACCCCCTTGACCGACCATCATCTGCAATGCTTGCATATAGATGCTATCGATGTCCGGTCTTTCCTCGCGATCAACTTTGATCGGCAAAAAATACTGATTGAGATAATCGGCAATGGCCCGATCGGAAAACGCTTCTCCTTCCATAACCGTACACCAATGACAGCTAGAATAACCGATCGAGAGAAAGATCGGTTTATCTTCTCTCCTGGCAATTTCTAGGGCGCTGTCACACCAATACCACCAATCGATCGGGTTTTCGGCGTGTTTTCGCAGATAAAGACTTTCAGATTCAGCCAGATGATTAGCCATGGGAAAAGGGGTATTTTTGCTCTTGCTGCTTATTAGTTTAAGCTAATTAGAGACTAACCGGAATCAAGCCTCTGCTCATGCTGAAAACTTTGATCGCCCTAGGATTTTTTCTCACTCAATCTTTGCCCCTTAATCCGCAAGTGCAGGGGGTGGCTAATCATTTAATTGGGGTTATGGATACGACGCAACAAGCGCAGACTAACCCCCGCATTGCTAAGGTGCAAATGACTACCTGTGCCGTGGATTTTTCCCCCAAACAGGATAGTATTTATCTTTATCAGGAACAGGCAATTATCGATCGGTTAAATCAACCCTATCGTCAAAGAATTTTAGTCATTCAACCTAGCCCCGATAATTCCACTGTGGAATCAAAAGCTTATAAGTTAAATAATGCCCCTAACTTTATTAATTTTTGTAGCAAAGACTTGACAGAAAGAAAATTAAATGTTTCAGATTTGGGCGAGTCGGTGTGTACTGTGTTTTTAAAACCGATAGCGGGGGGGTATCGGGGAGAAACTCCCCCCCAGGGTTGTCCCACGAATGCCAGAGGTGCGGTGAAAATAACTAATACAATTATTCTACATTCCCAGGGCATGGATACCAGCGATCGAGGTTATGATAGCCTTGGCCGGCAGGTATGGGGAGCGCAGGATAGTTTCTATCAATTTCGCTGGCAAAAACCCTAAAATCGGCTTTCCTGTTTCATTAATGCCACATCGAGAGCAAAATAGGTCAAAATCAAATCGGCCCCCGCTCGTTTCATACTGGTTAAAGTTTCCAAAATAAGGCTTTTTTCGTCAATCCAGCCCTGTTTTGCCGCCGCTTTAATCATTGCGTATTCACCACTGACGTTGTAAGCTGCAACGGGAAGATGACTACTATCGCGCAGACGACGGATAATATCGAGGTAGGCCAGAGCGGGCTTAACCATAATAATATCTGCCCCTTCTGTTATGTCTAAACTGGCTTCCCGTAACGCTTCCCGACTATTAGCCCCATCCATTTGATAGGTTTTCTTATCACCAAATTTTGGCGCTGATTCTAAAGCATCTCGGAAGGGACTATAATAAGCAGAGGCATATTTAGCCGTATAAGCGAGAATTCCCACATCCAGATAGCCAGCCGCATCTAAAGCTCGACGGATCGCCCCAACCCTACCATCCATCATATCGGAAGGAGCGACGAAATTAGCCCCGGCTGCCGCTTGCGATAGCGACATTTTCACTAAAACTTCCAGGGTTTCATCGTTGAGAATTTTACCGTCCTCCACAATACCATCATGACCATAAATCGAAAAAGGATCGAGGGCCACATCGGTAATAATAATTATTTCAGGGACTTCTTTTTTGATCGCTTTCACTGCCCTTGGCACTAAACCATCGGGATTATAACTTTCTCTACCGAAATTATCTTTTTTATCTTCGGCAATCAGGGGGAAAAGAGCGATGGCATTAATGCCTAAATTATAAGCATTAACCACTTCTTTGAGCAATAAATCGAGGGAATAACGATAACAATCGGGCATAGAAGAAATAGCCACCTTTTGATTTTCTCCCTCCATGATAAAGAGGGGATAAATCAAGTCATTAACGGTTAATTCAGTTTCACGAACAAGACGGCGAATCGCTGGAGTGTAACGAAGACGACGGGGACGAATCAGCATGATAACAGCGAGTTAAAAATAAAAAGTAAACAGTAAATAGCTGGTTTTGCTCTAGTTTTTTACCTAGGAAAAAACTGGGGATAGGACGATCAAATAATCCCGATCCCCCTGACTAATTAGTGAAAATCGGGACTATGACGAATCAAACTCATAAACTCTTGACGAGTCTTAGCAGAATCGGCAAAAATACCGCGCACGGCACTCGTAGAAGTCCAAGAACCGGGTTTTTCAACCCCGCGCATTACCATACACATATGAGTCGCTTCAATCACCACAGCTACCCCTTGAGGTTGTAGTAATCCTTGCAAAGCATCGGCAATTTGTGCGGTTAAACGTTCCTGTACTTGCAGTCGTCTGGCGTACATTTCACAGATGCGGGCAATTTTCGATAAACCGATCACTTTCCCATTAGGAATATAGGCAACATGAGCGCGGCCGATTATCGGTAAAATATGGTGTTCACAGGAGCTAAAAATATCGATGTCTCGGATTAAAACCATCTCGTTAGCCTCCTCGTGAAAAACTGCCCCATTCAGCAATTCATCCAGGGATTGCTGATAACCAGAAGTGAGAAATTTTAGGGCTTTTACTACTCGTTTTGGAGTGTCTCGTAAACCTTCGCGATCGGGATCTTCTCCTAATCCTAACAGCAGTGTTCGTACGGCTTGCATCATCTCGGCTTCCGATACCGGCGATTTAGGTTCGGTAATCACTTCGGGAAAGTGATTGTAGTCATCATTGTCGAAAATTGCTTTGGATTTAGCTAAGGTCATAGATATTTTTACAGACTCCAATAGTTAATTGATCGGCCAAGTTTTCTGATGTTACCAATTGTCAATAAATACCCTTTGCTAGAGTATTTATTTTTCTGGACATCTAGACGACAACTAATGAATGAAAGCTATTCGGTTATTCCCTCGTCTTTGGGGTTATCTCCGTGGGGAAACCTGGAAAAATTGATTTTCCTAGTCACCGAAAAAGTCTTGAGTATCTCCCTAGTTAATTGAGGGTAGAATTCCAAAACACAATTAGTTTATTTTGTCAAGTAGTTCATTTGTTTGCTTGGGTGTTCTATATAGAATGATAATCGTTATCATTTTAACCAAAAACTTAGATTTACCAACAAAAATTTTGTCGCCAGATAAAATAGTCCCGTTAAGTTATTTAACTTATTTTGAATAGATAGGCAGATTTTGCGATTTTATCGCTTATATTCAGCAATATTACTGATTTTTTGGTATTCTTCCTCCGAGTATAAATCCGCCGGAGAAGCAAGGCGATCGAGAAAGAGGATTCCTTCCAGATGATCGTATTCGTGTTGAAAGATGCGCGCGACAAAATCCCTGAAAACTTGACGGATTTCGCCACCATTGCGATCATAATAGTCCACCTCAATCCACTGATGACGGGGGACAAAACCGCGTAAATTGGGGACACTGAGGCAACCTTCCCAACCCTTGACCATTTCCTCGCTGACCCGCAAAATGCGAGGATTAATCACGGCAGTGGGTGGCATCATCGGAGCGTCGGGATAACGAGGATTGGGGTGAGAAGCAACGATAAACAGACGCAGAGACCGAGCAACTTGGGGCGCGGCGATTCCCACCCCGTGGGCAGCTTGCACGGTGCTAATCAGGGAATCGATCAAATCTTGACAGTCAGCATCGAGAAAATTATCGATCGCTGCTGCTTTTTGCTGTAGAATTGGGTTTCCTAATTGGGTGATTGTTAAAACTTGTGTCATCTGTATAAGGATTAATTGTTTACCTCTGAAAATCATTTTATCTTGAGGGGAAAAATCTCGCTAAACTGATAAGGTTTCCCCGCATCAGCACTAGAGCAACTTTGTTAATCAAAATTAATCGTGGATAGCAGCGCCCAACAACTTTGGCATAATCTCCTAGAGCGTCTAAAATTACTATTAACCCGTCCCGCTTTCGAGACTTGGTTTCAAACGGCGACGGTTAAAGAATGGCAAAACGATCGCTTAGTAATTCAGGCTGCCAATCCTTTTATTCTTAACCATCTTCAGAAAAATTATCTGTCAACAATTGCTGAAGTAGTGGAGGATATCGTCGGTTATCCCGTCGAGATTCAATTAACGGCACAACAGGGCGATTTGATCGCTATTTTCCAGCCCAACACTAGCTTAGAATCAGAATTATCTCCCACCAATCAACTTAACCCTAAATATAATTTTTCCCGTTTTGTTGTCGGTCCAACTAATCGCATGGCCCACGCAGCTGCTTTAGCGGTGGCGGAATTACCCGGACGCGAATTTAACCCGCTTTTTCTCTGTGGTGGGGTGGGATTAGGTAAAACCCATTTAATGCAAGCGATCGGTCATTATCGTCTAGAATTATATCCTCAATCTAGGGTTTTTTATGTATCGACGGAACAATTTACGAATGATTTAATCACCGCTATCCGTCAAGATAGTATGGAAAGTTTTCGTAATCATTATCGCCATGCTGACATATTATTAGTGGATGATCTGCAATTTATTGAAGGAAAAGAATACACTCAAGAAGAATTTTTTCATACCTTTAATACCCTGCACGAAGCGGGAAAACAGGTGGTTTTAGCCTCCGATCGCCTGCCCAAACAGATTCCCAGTTTACAGGATCGTTTAATTTCTCGCTTTTCTATGGGATTAGTCGCCGATATCCAAGCACCGGATATCGAAACTCGTATGGCAATTTTACAAAAAAAGGCCGAGTACGAAAATCTGCGTCTCCCACGAGAAGTTATCGAATATATTGCCGTTAATTATACTTCTAATATTCGCGAATTAGAGGGGGCATTAATCCGGGCTACTACTTATATTTCTATCTCCGGATTGCCGATGACGGTAGAAAATATCGCGCCGGTTTTAAATCCACCAATGGCCAAAATTGCCACTTCTCCTGAGATTATTATGGCGGTAGTAGCGGAAAAATTTCAACTCTCGATCGCCGATCTAAAAGGAAATTCCCGCCGACGAGAAATTAGTTTTGCCCGACAGATTGGGATGTATTTGATGCGTCAACACACGGATCTAAGTTTACCGCGCATTGGCGAAGAATTTGGCGGCAAAGATCACACCACCGTTATTTATAGCTGTGATAAAATCAACCTTTCCCAACATCAAGATCGACAATTACAAGACATCTTAGCCCAACTAATCGAGCGAATTAACTCCCTCAGTCGCAATCAGTAGTCGGGGGTAATTATGAATGATGAATTATGAATTATGAATTGGGAATTGGGGAGATGGGAGAATTATGAATTATGAATTATGAATTGGGAATTGGGGAGTGGGGAGTATTTTCAGTGAACAGTAAACAGTAATCGGTGATCGGTACTGATAACTGATAAGTACCTAAGCAAAATTAATTACACATATCTAACCACCTCTTGCCTCCTGCCTTTTGCCTTTTGCCTATCTTCACTAGGAAATTAATTTTGCACGACTACTTAACTGTTTACTGATAACTGATAACTGAGATTAACGACAGGACAATAAACTGGCAATTGTAGCGATGAGACGAGAGGTCATGGGTAAACTATCGATCACCATAGCTGTACATAATAACATCATGTAAAGAATGGAATATTTAAACAGCGATCGAGCCATGTCCCGATCAAAAGGATTCTGTTTTAATCGCCAAGCTTTTTTCAGGAAAACAAACCCTAAAACCAAAGCCGCTACACCATAAACCACACCACAGGCAGCCAAGGGATAAATCAGGAGGAAAGTGAAAGGAACGACGATTAAAGTATAGAGCCAAATCTGCTCGCTAGTGGCTTCTTCCCCTTTAACTACGGGCATCATCGGGATATCCACTTCGGCATAATCATCCTTGATCATTAAAGCTAAAGCCCAAAAATGGGGAGGAGTCCAGAGGAAAATAATGGCGAATAAAATCCAGGGAATCCAACCGAGATCGCCCGTTACTGCCGCCCAACCGACGAGGGGAGGAATCGAGCCAGCTGCGCCACCGATAACAATATTTTGGATACTATGACGCTTGAGCAGATGGGTATAAATCAGCATATAAAATGCGATGCCGGTCATTGCTAAAAATCCGCTCAAAGTATTGACAAAAAAGACAAAAAGTGCTAGGGAAAGGGAGGCTAAAACGAGGGCAAAAATGAGGGCGTGGAGGGGTTGCACGCGACCGGAGGGGATCGGACGGGCGCGAGTACGAAGCATGGTGTGATCGATGTCGCGATCATAGATGCAGTTTAAGGTTTGAGCGGCGGCGGCGGCAAGAGTGCCACCGAGGAGGGTAAGAAAGAGTAAGAGGGGGGAAACCTGACCTTTGGAGGCGATTTCCATAGAAGCGGCTGTAGTAATCAGCAGTAGAGGAATAATTCGGGGTTTAGTGAGTTGATAATAACTTTTAGCGACTTGTAAAAAATTATCGTGGTGGCGAAGGGCTTGAGTTCCAGTCATCGTGATTAAATCCTTAGAGATGGCTTATAAGTAATGGGACAAAATTAACTTATTGGTTAGGATGGGCAATAGGCAAGAGGTGGTTAGATATGTGCAATTAATTGTGTCTGGTTACTTAGGGGCGAAAGAACGATCGCGAAGGGCAAAAGTGGTAAAAGCGACGAGGGTTGCCACCAATAGCGCACCGATGCTGTGGTGGGTAATGGTTAAGGGTTCCACCTGTAGATGCAGTTTCAGGGTGGCAACGCCTAAAAACACCTGTAGGGCGACTAATGCCCCGGCGCTAAAAGCTAGTTTTTTGAGGAGAGGATGGATAGCGGCAGCTCGCCAAGCGAAGAAAACTAGGGTTAACACCGAGATAGTGGCGGGAAAAACCCCGATAATGTGGCTATTCATCACCGTGCAGAGTTGGGAAACCGTTAAACACTGATGGGCAGCCCAACGGGAACCGACGAGACCGCCGAGGAGACATTGCAGATAAACTAGACCGGTGGCGACCATTCCCATCCAAGTTAGTTTCCCGACCGCACCTGTGCCACGGTAGGGAGTCAGACCGATAGCAATGACGATTAAGGTGGCAAAAAAGAGCAAAGCTGTGGCTAAATGGGCGGTTACGATGTCAAATCGCAGTAATTGGGTGACGGTTAATCCTCCCAGGACTCCTTGCAGGAGAATTAAAGCCAAGGCAGCGATCGCCGAGGGCAACAGCCAAGGGGGAAGATGGCGACGATACCACCAAGACAGACCGACGAGAGCGATCGTGCTAAACCCGATCAAAGAGGCATCGAGACGATGAAACCACTCCAGAAATACCTGTAGATTCATCTGCTGACTGGGAATCCATTGACCGTAACAGAGAGGCCAATCGGGACAAGCTAAACCGGCGTTCATAACTCTGGTGGCAGCGCCCACCACCATGAGGGCGAAAGTAGCGATCGCAATTTTCCAGACTAAGCGGCGCATCCACACCTGAATATTACCAGTTTCTCTTAGGGGTGTCGGGTTAAAAACAGATTCGGTCATCGGTTTGCCTGTTCTCAAGGAGTCTGTCATCAAAGATACTGGCTTGGTTTGCCAGTTAGTTATCACTGTGAATGAGTTTTTTTACGACAGGTAAAACCTTTTAGATATTCTTTAGATTTCTGGCCATTTCCGTTACATTTGTTTACATAAACTCAGAATAAAACATAAAAATTAGTTATTTTAAATACTTTCCCTGAAAACGATCCCAAAGAAAAGATAAAATTCTCAGAAGATGCTGGTTAAATTTCCCATCTATAGGGGAATCATGTTTTAGCCTTGAATAAGTAGCCACTATTAAAAATATTGAAAAGACCGTGAAAATTCCCAGCAGTATCCTGACGCTCGTACTCGGGATCACCTTAACCTTAATTAGTCTCTGGTATGGCCAAAATCATGGCTTAATGCCTGTGGCCGCTTCCGAAGATGCTCAGGAGATAGATAATATCTTTAATCTGATGATGACCATCGCCACGGGACTATTTTTAATAGTTGAAGGCGTGATTATCTATATAGTGATTCGCTTTCGCCGCAAACCGGGGGATCAAACCGACGGGCCGGCAGTGGAGGGCAATGTCCCCCTAGAAATCTTCTGGACAGCCATCCCGACGGTAATCGTTTTTATCCTTGCCGTCTATAGCTTCGAGATTTATAACAATATCGGCGGTCTCGATCCCTTGATTTCCAAGGGTGGCAAAGGAGAAATCGCCCACCACGGTCATCACCACGGCACGATGATGGCCATGGGCGGCGATCGCAGGGTAGCCCTAGGTATCGGCAATTCCTACGATGGTGAAGGAGTTCCCCCCCTAGTGGTCAATGTTAAAGGTATTCAATACGCTTGGATCTTCACCTATCCCGAAACCGGCATTGTTTCCGGGGAACTGCACGCTCCCGTCAATCGCCCCGTGCAACTGAATATGGAAGCGGGAGATGTGATCCATGCTTTCTGGGTTCCCCAATTGCGTCTAAAACAGGACGTTATCCCCGGACAGGAAACGGTGTTATCGTTCACATCCAACCAAATTGGTCAATATCCGATCATTTGTGCGGAACTTTGTGGGGCTTATCACGGCGGCATGAAATCTAGCTTTGTGGTTCACTCCCAAGGGGATTACGACCAATGGGTGCAGGATAACACGATCGCCGAAGTTGACAGCGATCGAACTGTAGCCATGACCACTAAAGATCGCTCTGATAGTCAATATTTGACCCCCTACACCGAAGAAATGGGCATCGACGCTGAAATCCTCGCCCAAGTTGCCCATCAGTAGCAAATGTAATTTTTCTTGTCATCTAAAATCTTGGTATTATGACAGCATCAACGGAAATAACCACCCCAGCAACCGTTCCCGAGGTGATCCATCACCGCAAGTGGACCGATTACTTTACTTTCTGCACCGATCATAAAGTCATCGGTATTCAATATCTGGTGACTGCCTTTCTTTTCTTCTTTATTGGCGGTGCTTTCGCGGAAGTGCTGCGGACAGAATTAGCCACTCCCGACCCCGATTTCGTCTCCCCAGAACTATATAACCAATTCATGACCATGCACGGAACGATCATGATCTTTCTTTGGATCGTTCCGGTTGGGGCGGGTTTTGCCAATTATCTCATTCCCCTGATGATTGGGGCCGAAGATATGGCTTTTCCTCGTCTTAACGCTGTGGCTTTCTGGCTTAATCCCCCCGGCGGGCTGCTATTATTATCCAGTTTCTTTGTCGGCGCACCCCAGTCCGGTTGGACTTCCTATCCACCTTTGAGCTTAATTAGCGGCAAATGGGGCGAAGAATTGTGGATTTTGAGCCTTTTATTGATCGGGACTTCTTCGATTTTAGGCTCGATTAATTTCATCACCACGATCCTGAAAATGCGGATTCCTGAGATGGATTTGTACAGTATGCCGCTATTTTGTTGGGCAATGCTGGCCACCTCGACTCTGGTACTGCTTTCCACCCCCGTTCTCGCTTCTGCTCTCGTTCTCTTGTCCTTTGATTTAATCGCCGGCACGAGCTTTTTTAACCCTGCCGGCGGCGGCGATCCGGTGGTTTATCAGCATATGTTCTGGTTTTACTCCCATCCTGCTGTTTATATCATGATTTTGCCCTTTTTCGGCACGATCTCGGAGATATTACCAGTTCATGCGCGTAAACCGATTTTTGGTTATCGAGCGATCGCCTATTCCAGTCTCACCATCTGTTTCTTGGGTTTAATCGTCTGGGCCCACCATATGTTCACCAGTGGCACCCCCGGTTGGTTACGGATGTTTTTCATGGCGGCAACCATGTTAATCGCCGTTCCCACGGGCATTAAAATCTTTAGTTGGTGTGCCACCCTTTGGGGGGGTAAACTTAGTCTCAATACGTCTTTATTATTTGGGATCGGTTTCCTGTCTTCCTTCCTCATCGGTGGTTTGACTGGGATTATGTTGGCTTCTGTTCCCTTCGATATCCACGTCCACGATACCTATTTTGTCGTCGGTCACTTCCATTATGTACTATTTGGTGGTACGGCAATGGCCCTGTTTGCTGCCGTTTACCATTGGTTCCCGAAAATGACCGGACGGATGTATAACGAGACTCTCGGTCGTATCCACTTTGTTCTCAGTTTTATCGGTTTGAATTTAACTTTCATGCCGATGCACGAATTGGGATTATTGGGTATGAACCGTCGTATTGCCCTGTATGATGTGCAGTTTCAGGATTTAAATGTTCTTAGTACCGCAGGGGCTTATATTCTCGGTATATCGAGTATTCCCTTCGCTATTAATATGGTCTGGAGTGCCTTTAAAGGTCAACCCGCCGGCCGTAATCCTTGGCGCGCTTTAACCCTAGAATGGCAAACCTCCTCTCCCCCAATTATCGAGAATTTCGAGGAAATGCCGATTCTTTGGTCTGGCCCCTACGATTACGGTATTGATATGGAAGAATCGGAAGCAGAGGAATCAGTACAAGATATCCTCGCTGAAGTGGGCGCTGAATCCCAATAATCAGTTATCAGTTATCAGTTATCAGTTATCAGTTATCAGTTATCAGTTATCAGTTATCAGTTATCAGTTATCAGTTATCAGTTATCAGTTATCAGTTATCAGATGTGAGTTTTCAGTTCACTGATTACTGTTTACTGTTTACTGGACGGCTACGCCGTGCCTTTGGCAACACTGAGAAAAAGCTCCCCGTCTCCCGTGTAAAGTAAGGACATTCAATTATGCAAGGTTCAACGCTCGAAGATTCTCAACTCTCTGTCAATTATCATCAGGAAACGGTGGAACACGGGCATCATGGCCACCCAGATCATCGCTTATTCGGTGTGGTTTTGTTTCTAGTGGCGGAAAGTTCCATCTTTTTAGGCTTATTTGCCGCTTTCTTGTTCTATCGTACCATGTTACCCGTTTGGCCCCCCGCCGGCACGCCAGAATTAGAGTTAACCCTACCGACAATTAACACGATTATTCTGGTGTCCAGTAGTTTTGTTATGCACATAGGACAAAAGGCGATTAAACAAAACAATAATGCCGGTTTACAATTGTGGTTCGGTATTACTGCCCTGATGGGAATTATCTTCCTTTGTGGTCAAGGATACGAATATTATCACGCTGAATTCGGTCTGACAACTAATGTTTTCACCAGCGCTTTTTATGCCTTAACTGGATTCCACGGTCTCCACGTTACCTTCGGTTTAGTGCTGATTCTATCTGTCCTCTGGCGTTCTCGTCAAAAAGACCACTATTCTAGTCAATCTCACTTTGGTGTGGAAGCAGCAGAATTATACTGGCATTTCGTCGATGTGGTCTGGATTATCCTGTTTTTACTGGTGTATATCTTACGCTAATTTTTGTTATTTAGTAGGAGAAAAGGGCGATCAAGTGATCGCCCTTTTTTGTATATTTCAATTTACGGCAGTTATCCTATAGGTTATACTTCATTTTTATGAGAAATGCCGTAACTGATAACTGATAACTGATAATTAACGACGACCGAATAAACTCCAACCTTTGCCACCACTAACGGCCGGTTCAGCTTTTTCAGCGACGGGAGCAACTTCTGCGGGGGTTTCCTCACCGGAAAGATTAGAAAGATCGTAGTTTTCTACTAGGAAAAGAGACGCTTTTTCAATAGTAGAATGATCCCAGAAAAGGGTAGAAGGTAACTCTTGACCGACCCAATCTTCTAGATCACCCACCATCGTTACCGCATCGATCGAATCTAAACCATAACGGGTTAAAGGTTCAGTCACATTAATCGTTTTTACATCCAAAGATAACTGATCGGCTAAC
Source organism: Microcystis sp. M169S2 (assembly GCF_020245865.1). Taxonomy (NCBI): domain Bacteria; kingdom Bacillati; phylum Cyanobacteriota; class Cyanophyceae; order Chroococcales; family Microcystaceae; genus Microcystis; species Microcystis sp. M169S2. The sequence goes on along the minus strand of NZ_JADBUB010000004.1, from coordinate 47,176 downwards.
TGTTTAACTAACCAATTTTGTACCAGATTATTAAGATTGGAGCTGGAGTTCATGGGTTTTTTCCTCGGTAGTTTGTGAAGGGGCTAATTGAAAAGGGGCGATCGAAAAATGTTGATTTTCTCGATATAATTTCAGCAATTCTTGGGCAACATTTTCTACATACACCTCAGACAGAGTGTAAGGTAGCGGCCGGAGAGTTCGCAGTAATCGGTGTAAACTCAACACCAACCATTCCCCCCGGGCAAAAAATTCACCCAAGATGGAACGATTATAAAGCCAAGTGTGTAAACAAGCGGAAGCAGCGTGTAAAGTACAGTATTTCTTGGCAATCTCGAACAATTCGGGTGATTGGTCGTGACCATACTCGAATTTCGATTGGCTAATCTGTTCATCGTGAGCATTTAGTTCCTCTAAAACTAAATTACCCAACATCAATAGATTTTCTAATACCTCCGGGTCCACCTCCTGAGAATCTTTCAATCCCTGTAGCATATCAAGGGCAATCTCTAAACCCTGTAGGGAATCATCGATTCCCCGGCCAAATAATTCTAAATTATTGGGTTCAAAGGGAGGAACTGACTTTTCTAGGCTAAAAATCGCCTCTAAACGGGTTTTTAACGCCGACATGGTGCGCGAGTTGCGTTTAGCCCGATATTTGGTTAAAGGACGCAATTGTAGGATTAAAGCATGAAGATTGACGATGGAACTGCCGTCAAACATACTGATAATCGAATTATCCCGCAGTAGCTTCTGGAAGATGCCGAATTCGTGTTCTTCTCGCATATAAAAACGCGATCCCAAGACCACATAAACACTATTAACCATCTCCTCCAGACGGACGGTGACAAAATATTTTACCACCGAAGCCCAGACGCTAAACTGTTCGGGGATAATATGAAAACCTCTCGCGGCCGGAATCGTCTCGCAATCACAAATAAGGATGTCAAGGAAAGCATCCACGAGAGTGCGCCGGGGTTGGGGCAAATCCATCACAGTTTTGTTATAAATTACCCGATTAACGGCAAAACCGAGGGTAGTTCTTAAAGCGGTATCGGCTGCCCCGTGGGAAAAAGCAGCGCACAACATTCGGGTAATTTGGAAACCTTTCAGGGCTAATTCTAAACCGTCTCCCTCCTCGCGTAAACGCATGGAATCGGGGACGAAACAATCTTTAAAACCAATACCACTCATATCCGAGGCGCGCACGCCATGGGTGTATATTTTCGGCAAATTATAGTATTTTTCGGGGTCTAATTGCCGTTTATCTACCATAAATAGGGTTAAACACTTTGGCCCGCCGTTAGCATCGGTTTTCGCCAAAATAAAGGAAACTCCAGAGATAGTCGCCCGGTTAATCGGCCATTTCTCACCATTGAGAATATAACCTCCTTCCACCTTCGTCGCGGTCAGATCACCATTGATCAGATCGCTGCCGTGTTCCTTTTCCGAGTAACCCAGACACATCGCCCCATAGTCATCCATGATAAAACGGGCGAGCTTCTGTTTCTGTTCTGGGGTTCCCGCCATCCAGTTTAAAAACGACCAGAATAGGGTAGTAAAAGCGATGCCGATAGTTTGATCCCGTCGGGAAAGTACCCGCACAAAAGCGACAAATTCCTCAAAAGAGGTAAATTCACCGCCGCAATCCGTGGGAATGTAGTAGTGTTGGAGTTTCCAGTCGTATAACCAGCGAATTTCCTCGTGGGGAAATTCTTCGCTCTCGTCAATTTCGATCACCCGCTTGTAGGATAGAGGGTTATCGGGATTGAGAGGATCGCCTAAGTCTTTTTCCAGTGCTTCAGCAGTCCAGTATTGCTTAAGCTTTTTCATAGTGCCTCTAGGACAGATACAATGTGCTTTTCGTCAATGCCTTCGGTTAGAAGACCCGACCATGCACAAAAATTAATGACCATTCTAGACTTTTGGCCGTACAATGGCAACAATTCTTAATTTCCCCTTTACCTTAAATGTGCTAGAAACCCCCTGGGTGGGGTGCTAGACTACCCTCTGCGGTAATTATGCCCAAATTGAGGTGATTAAACCGCACAGTGCGGTATTAGGTTTTATTGAGGCGGTGTGAGACCGATGGGGATTGGGATAGTAGGATGGAGGAGGCTGCTAGACCGCAGGAAGGGGTATGATTAATAGTTATGCGGCTCGTTCCCTGTTCATACTTTTTCCTTGAATGTAATATTCAACTGGCAGATTACGATTAGAATGTTTAAGGTATAAGTTTTGCTTGCCATAGGGTTTAGAAGTCTAGGAGCAATATGATGATGGAATCAATAGATGAACGGATAGATGCCAAAATTGGTGAGGTTCGTACTGAATCTATCGATCTCAGCTTTGGAGAAATCATCAGTTTATATTCTCAAAATGAACTCATTATTCAACCGGAATATCAAAGGTTATTCCGATGGTCTAATCAACAAAAGTCTCGTTTAATAGAATCCATACTTCTTGAGTTGCCAATACCACAGATATTTACTATTGAGAACTCAGATGGGGTTTTGGAGTTAATTGATGGCTTACAACGCCTTAGCTCTGTGATTCAATTCATTGATGCCAATGTACTGAATTTCACTGATATAGATGGAGAAAAGCTGAAATCTCTAAAGTTAGAAGGTTGTGATCAGATTTCAGAACTTAATAATCTGACTTTTGAAGATTTATCATTGAGACTCAAGCTTAGGATTAAAAGATCCTCTGTAAGGACAGTAATTATTAAAAGGCAAAGTAATTCTTTTCTGCGTTATGAAATGTTCAAGAGGTTAAATACTGGGGGATCAATTCTAGCTCCACAGGAAATTCGCAACTGTTCTTCTAGGATGTTTGGTGAGCCAGGTATAAAGTTCTATAGGTTTCTCCAAGAAAGATCCTCCTATTCAAACTTTAAGACTTGCATAGATACATTGTCTCAATCAGAAAAAGAACAAAAGGGAGACGAAGAGCTTGTCTTAAGATTTTTTGCCGCAAAAAATGCTCAAGATCTCTTCCGGGGGAGTGTGAGAGATTGGTTAGACACATACATGGAAAATATATTATTTGAAGAAATACAATTTGATTATTCTACTGAAACACAAGACTTTAATAGATTATTTGATTACTTGAGCCAAATTCTCGGCAGTGGTGCTTTTGTTCGATATCGCGATCAATCACCAATTGGTGCTTTAGCTCCAGCTTATTTTGAAGCTGTTACAATTGGCGTGTTTAGGATACTAGAAATATTAGAGAATCTGGATAATTCTTCTGTTAGGGATGAAATAATCAAAATTGTTCAGTCAAACAGCTTTAAGGATAATATTGGACCTGGAGCTAACTCCAGAACTAAGCTTTATAATAGAATTGGATGTATTCAAGAAGGTTTAAATAAACTCAGCTTGTGGAGTAATTTTTAATGAGCAACTGGGAGAATGAGATCGAGGCTGATCTCAACTGGAGAGAAGGAGAACTGGCTGCAATTAAAATTCAAATATTAACGACTGATAGGGTTAAGCATCCTGTAAGGTATGAAGCTCTCTTGAGAGCTATTACTACTTTGCTATATGCTCACTATGAAGGTTTTTGTAGATTTGCATGGCATTTATACCTCGATACAATTCAAAGGCAAAATATTAAACGCAATCAATGCCGTGAGGAGGTTATAAAGCTATCGCTAAGGAAGCGCTTTAAAGAACTTGGAGGTGATTTGTCAGCAGATGGAGTTTGGAGCTTTTTTTCCAACGAATTGCCAGCTTTAATTAATGAGAATATTGAATTCAATATTCGCTTAGAAGCAGATAGCAATTTAAAGCCTATGCTGCTTAAAAAGAACTCTACAGATGCTGGTTTATCATGCTCAATGGTGGATCAACATGAGCTTTTACTTAAGACATTAGTAAGCAGGAGAAATAATATAGCTCATGGGCAGAAAGACATAATTCATGATCTGACTGAGTATAACAAGTATGAAAATGCGGCTTTGGAAGCTATGTATGAGTTAGGACTATCTGTAATTGATTGCTTAGATAATCAGAAGTATTTGAAACCATCAAATCCGCCTAGCTCATCATGAAATCTACGCATTTTAATCGCTGTAGGGTGCGTTCCCTAATGTGGCTCCTACTGCTGCACCGATAGTGATTAAACCGCTGACTCATATCATTTTTCAAAAGTGATGACAGACTTAGTTGATTATTCCAAAGTGCAATTCCTCTCTGAGAGCGGAATTGCACTTTCAGATGTTAATCACGACTATTGAAAATTGGTATCAATTTCTTTTTCAACCAGATTTTGGAATACCAGCTATTATACTAAATCCGTTGAGTATAGGCTACATATCAGGAGAGGCACTCATGCAAGAGGCACTCATGCAAAACTGAGAATAAATAATCAGTTTTTAATAACCGGATTTAGTATTAGTTGTTGAGCAACTGAAGTAAGGTGGGCATTGCCCACCCTATTGTTGTATGGATGTAAGTTGGATTGCAAGCTCCAGTTTTTAACTAGGGAACCAATCTTCATCAAGAATTTTCTCAATTGTCCAAGGACAGTCAACTGGTAAAGTTAATCCACTTTTGCGGCTCGCTTTTCCCAGAGCTTTTTGATAACAATAACCAAACCGTTCTAAGGCATGATTGTAGATTACCTTAGAGCGAAACAGCAAGCTCAATTCCAATCTGAAATTATCTATCTCGTCTGTCCAGTGGGGTAGGTAGTAAGGATGCTTCCAGTAGGCGTAAAGTAGCAGGTGACTGAGGAGTTGAATAAGAAAGCTTTCTGCTTTGTATTTGCGTTCATCAACCATTTCCTCTAATTCCTCGGCTAAAGTTTGCCAATCTAAAGTATTGCGCTCAGGCGATCGCAGTTTTTCTGCCTGGTCTTGCAGCCAGGCTACATAGTCTTTTTCATATAGGGTTTCAGCCATTAATTTTACCTCTATACTAATCTTTTTTTGTCCTATCAAAATATAGCTCTCATTGTATAGCTCAAGCACCAAGAAAATGCTGGTTATTGAAATATTACATCCCATCATTCAGTCAATAGACCTCTGGTAAAAATCAAAAATTGTTGTTAGGGTTAGTGCGATGCCGAAGGCACTGCGTAGCAGTACGCCATTGCGGTATGGTGCGTTCCCTGATGTGGCTCCTACCGCTGCACCGATAGTGATTAGACCGCACAGTGGGGTATTGGGTTTTATTGAGGGGGTGTCGGACCGATGGGGGTGGGATAGTAGGACAGAGGAGGTGGCTCGACCGCCGAGAGCGGTATAATTAATATTTAAATGCCGCCATGGCTAACTTGAAGTGAGAGTATATGTTGAAAGGGACTATTTATTTGCATAAGTTCAATTATTTTCTTGGATTGGTTCGAGAGATTGGTGGCTGGGATTTCCTATACCGCTATCTAATACGAGCATTTTATAAAATAACCAAGCTCAACCAGAAAATGGTTCTATTTAATAATGTAGAAATGACTCTGCCCTATGATAGTCGATTCGGAACGGAAATTTTCCTCAAGGGAAGCAAGTTAGATTGGGGATCTGAAATTATCCTTCATCGGTTCTTAGATATTAATAAAGACTTTATTGATGTTGGGGCTAATATTGGTTATTACAGTTTACTGGCTGCTCCTTCATCTAATCAGGTTTATGCCTTTGAACCCGATCCGAGAATGGTTGAACACTTAAAGAGAAATCTTTCCCAGTTTCAAAATTGTCATATTCTAGAAGAAGCACTTTTTTCCGAGCCTGGCACTATGGATCTTAATTTGAACTCAATGCCTGAACTAAATTCGCTGGTTAGGTATAGTCCCCAAGAGAACAAGGTGACAGTCAAGGTAAATACTTTAGACAAATTGATGTCTGATTATCCGTTACTAAGTGTTTCCTGTATCAAAACAGATGCTGAAGGAGCAGACTTCGATATACTAATGGGTGGCAAAAATCTTCTCATTCGAGATCAGCCTTTGGTCTTGTCGGAAATTTATCCGACAAACAAGCTCCTTGAATTCCTTAAATCTATTGAATTTACCTGTTTTGCTTTCGTCAAATCTAAGGATGAGAATGGAGATAATTTCCAACCAAAATTCATCAAGATTGAAACAAAACCGATCAACTCTCGCATTAAAATGATTTTCTTAGTTCCTCCTAGGCTCTTGTCAAGGTTTGAAGAGCTAAAAGATGTCTAACACTTCGCCACCGCGGACGAAACAGAGCTTATTTCTAGGATAGCGATCATCATAGCTATAGGGTGCGTTCCTTGATGTTGCTCCTACTGCCGGACCGATAGATTTTGGGGAACGCACCATGCTCATTAAACATCTCCAAAAATTATAACCTGATCACAGCCTGCTTTGGGTCTATATACTAACTAAATAGTTCGATAGCTCAAATGTATATCTATCGTTGCTAATTCAATTTCACTGAAAAAATATCAGGGCTCTTCTCGACTTTGTGTGATAATTTTTGCTTATGGAATCTTGAAATGCTTATCGGGCAAGACGTTTAGGGCTATTTTAACGTTCGGCGATGACTTCGGCGTGAGATCGGCAGTTCGACAAGCTCACTAACACGAACGCTCAGTCGAGCCGAGGAAGAGACTATCAGTATAGACCTCGTTTCCACACATAAACCAGAAGAGCCGCTAGTTTTCCTAGCCATTGCCTCATAACTGATATATTTCCTGAAAAACTGGGCAATCTAGGACTAGACAGCATCGTGATAAAGGGGATAAGACTTTGGACTCTGCTAACGCTCAGAAAATTCTCGGCTATTTCATCGAAGAAGCAAAAGAACACCTGGAAACTTTGGAACAGGGGATTTTAGACTTAGGCAATCTCGTCAACAACCATGAACAGATGAACGAGATGTTTCGTGCCGTCCATTCCGTCAAGGGGGGGGCGGCCATGTTAGGTTATGGCAGTATCCAAAAAACTGCTCACCGTCTTGAGGATGCTCTTAAAATACTGAAAGAAAATCCTCTAGAAGTGGATCAAAAATTAGAATCTTTGTTCCTCAAGGGTTATGATCTGCTTCAGATATTGATCGATAAGCTGCAGAGTCCCTTGGGTTTGCAAGGCGAGGAAGCTGACGCTATCGTTAAAAACGGTGAAGCGACTTTTGCCGAATTACACGCCCATCTTAACTATCTTCTGGGCCAAGTAAAATCCACCCCTGCTATTGCGGCGGCCTCTTCTATTTCTATCAGCGTCAGAGATATACTCAAACAGATGTTACAACTGTTCAAACAGCAAGAAACCAGCGCTTCCCGTCAGCAATTACAAAAATTAATTTTACCTCTGTCTCAATTGGCTTCAGAACAGCAACAATGGCAATATTTAGTTAAAAATGCCCAATCGGCCCTGGCTAACCCCAAACATTCCTATCGTACTCTCGCCCCAGTTATTATTAAGGAATTAAAACAAGCTAGTGATTTATTAGAATGGGGTCGCGGGGAAGAAATCACCGTCAGTCAAGAATTGCAATTATTAGCCACCGCCAAATTACCACAAATCCTGATTACCCTGGAACCGGAATTAGTAGCTAGTACGCTGATACAAATGTTCAATCGCCAACAGGTCTCGCAACTGGTACAGTTATTACAAACGAGACGTTAACAGCTGCCCCGGCGTAACTAATTGTGCGCCAACCGAGGTGGCAATAATCCTCGATGGTGAATTGGGGTAGAGCCAAACCAGAAAAAGCTAAGATATGGCAAGATAAAAACTTAATGCTGACGGCTGACAAATATCAGACCTGAGGCAGCATCTCTTGAGTCACCAGTCAAGCTGGGATTTACTGAGAGTAAGTGATCTGCTAGAGTTTTAACGTTCGTTAAATTTCTCGGGCAGAGAAAACAAACAAAACCATAATGGTGTTACTGGGTGTGTGGAAGTGCTTAAAAATCTCAATTTTTCGAGGCGATACTCCTCGCTGGCCCTGCTGCTGGCTATTTTCGGATTATTTCACGGGACGGTCATGGCCCAAGAAGAACCCCCAGAGACGGTTTTTCCCCGCGTCGAGCAGCTAGTACAGTCTCCTCCCGCGACGGGAGAAACTACTCCACCCGTGGCACCACCGACGGAAACTCCGCCGGAAACCCCGACGGAAACCCCAACCCCTCCAGAAACTCCCCCAACCTCCCCACCAGCGCAGGCCGAGGAGTCGCGTGTTTTGGTGGCCGAAGTGGTAGTACAAGGGGCCGATCGAGAATTAGAAAATCTAGTTTATAATACCATTCGCACCCGACCCGGACGAAGCACGACTCGATCGCAACTACAAGAAGATATTAACGCCGTTTTTGCCACGGGATTTTTTGCCGATGTGCGGGCAGTTCCCCAAGATACGCCCCTAGGGGTGCGAGTTACCTTTGAGGTGCAACCTAACCCCGTTTTTCAGGGCGTACAGATTCAAATTGCCCCGGAAACCGTGGACAAATCGATTTTACCTGCCGGGGTGGTCGAGGAAATTTTCGCCGGTCAATACGGCAAAACCCTGAATTTGCGGGAATTACAGGCGGGGGTAAAAAAAATCAATGACTGGTACAGCAAAAACGGCTATGATCTGGCCCAGGTGATTGGTGCGCCGCAAGTCACTTCCGATGGTCGGGTGATTCTGGTCATTTCCGAAGGTTTAATCGAAAAAATTCAAGTACGTTATTTTAACGTCGAACAGGAACCGGTCAAGGCTAAAACCAGAGAATTTATCATTACTAGGGAAATGCGCCTAAAAGCGGGGGATATTTTCAACCGCAATACGGCCCAACAGGATTTACAGCGTGTTTTCGGTCTCGGTTTATTCGAGGATGTGCGTCTGTCTTTTTCCCCCGGCAGCGACCCAAGGGAGGTGATTGTTAACGTCGATGTGGTGGAAGGTAATACTGGTTCCGTGGCCGCTGGGGGTGGTATTAGCTCGAATGCAGGCCTATTCGGGACTGTTAGCTATCAACAGCGCAATTTTGGCGGTAATAACCAAACTTTAGGGGCAGAAGTCCAGTTAGGGGAACGGGAATTTTTATTCGATCTGAGTTTTTCCGATCCTTGGATTGCCACGGATAATTTCCGCACTTCCTACACAGTGAACGTTTTCCGGCGACAGTCGATTTCTCTAGTTTATGATGGCGAAAATTCCTCAATTCGGACGCTGAACGATAACGATAGTCCCCGTATTGTCCGGACGGGTGGCGGTATTACTTTTGTCCGTCCTTTGGCCCCCGATGTGTTTACGAAACCAAAATGGGTGGTTTCCCTAGGCTTTAACTATCAACAGGTACAGGTGCAAAATGCCAATGGTGACATCTCCCCCCTGTCGGCACCTCTCAATGGTTTTGGCAGTCAACAACTGGCGTTTAGTTCCTCTGGGACCGATGATCTACTTTCCCTCAATTTTGGCGCTATTCAAGATTTTCGCGACAATCCCCTGCAGCCCACCAGTGGTTCTTTCCTGCGTCTAGGTTTAGAACAAACTGTCCCGGTTGGTTCTGGCAGTATTTTCGGAACTCGTGTTCGGGGTAGTTACAGTTACTTTATCCCCGTTCGCTTTATTAATTCCTTTAATCTCTTTGAAACCGATATCTTTAAAGGTCAGCAATCCCTCGCTTTTAATGTGCAAGCAGGGACAGTATTAGGTGATTTACCCCCCTACGATGCTTTTATTGTGGGGGGTAGTAACTCTGTACGGGGTTACGCCGAGGGAGAAGTGGGTAACGGTCGCAGTTATTTCCAAGCGACGGCCGAATATCGTTTTCCCATTGTCGCAATTATCGGGGGGGCGTTATTTGTCGATTTCGGCACTACTGTTGGTTCCCAAGGGGATGTCCCCGGTCAACCCGGGATTGTCCGGGATTTACCCGGTACTGGTCTCGGTTACGGTTTAGGTGTTCGGGTACAATCTCCCGTCGGCCAAATTCGGGTTGACTACGGTTTTAATGTCGATGGTGGTTCTCGTCTCCATTTCGGTATCGGGGAACGATTCTAATCAGTTATCAGTTATCAGTTATCGATAAATTTAGTTCTTTTTGTTGTTCACGGATAAAAGCTTTATTACTTGATAATTATGGTTTCTACTATCTCTAAACAATTTGAATTATCGGGAATTGGCCTGCATTCGGGGGAAATAACTCGGGTGCGCGTCTGTGAGGCAAACCCCGGAGAAGGACGTTATTTTGTCCGCAGAGATTTAACCAATCAACCGACTATTCCCGCTCTAGTTTCTTCGGTTTACCAAACGACTTTATCAACGGAATTGGGACAAGGAGAAGCAAAGGTTAGAACCGTTGAGCATTTATTAGCTGCCTTAACCGCTTTGGGGGTAGAGGATGCTCGCATTGAGGTGGATGGTGCGGAAATTCCTCTCCTTGATGGTTCGGCCAAAATCTGGGTGGAAGCGATCAAAAATGCTGGTTTAGATAACTCTTTTTCTCCATCAGATTTAACTATTTCTCAACCGATTTGGTTGTACGAAGGAGATGCTTTTGTGGCGGCGATTCCTTCCCCTGAATTACGTTTTACCTACGGGATCGATTTTACCTATAAACCGATCGGTAATCAATGGTATAGTTGGAGTCCTGATCAAGAAAGTTTTCAAGATGCGATCGCGTCTGCCCGGACTTTCGGTTTTGCCGATCAAATTGAGTATCTGCAAAAGGCTGGTTTAATTAAAGGAGGCAGTTTAGAAAATGCTTTAGTCTGCGATCAAAATCAATGGTTAAATCCTCCTTTACGCTTTGATAATGAACCAGCAAGACATAAATTATTGGACTTAATTGGTGATTTAAGTTTACTGGGAACCATTCCCACTGCCCATTACATGGCTTTTAAAGCCAGTCATAAACTCCACGTTCAATTAGCTCAAGCAATTCAGGGTTAATTATTTCTTGGATCAAGGGGACGAACGACAAAAATACCGATGGCTTTGTCAACTTTAGTGATATATTTTTTTAGGTCTTTAGCAATGGTAACTTGACCAGCAGGAGAGGCATGAATTAAGCCAATTTTGCCATCGGGAAAGCGATAAACTAGACCGGTATGGGTGGTATCTAAACCAGGGATATTAGTCACGACACCGATAATATCTCCAGCCTGTAGTTGTGGGTAAATATCTTTAATCTTAGGGGTGGGAATATAGGTTAAGGATAAGCTTTCTAATTGCCGTTCTACCTGTTGAATACAATCGTAATTATTTTGAGTTTTTAACTGGGGATATAGAGGGCGGTTTTTGCTGATAAAGTTGAGCTTTTTGTCAAGAGTAATTCCTCCTAATTTGTGAGTAATATTTTCTAGATTGCCTCGTTTTTGGTTGTCATTAATCCAATCGGAAAAGTAATGCAGACGACTACAATAACCGTCGAGAATACCGTGGCGATAACGTTGATTTAAAACCTGCTGACTAAAAGCAGAATACTGATAATTTTTTAAAGCAAAATTGTGACTCAAAGCGAGAACTGTTTCCACAAATAGGACACAATCAAACTCTTTTAAAGAGATAAATAATTTTTCTGTTGCCGAGCGATTGAGTAATCCTGCTTGATATTTTGCTCCTAAAAATTGAGTGGCGATATTCTGGATTATATCAGCCATGGGTAAGCGATCGAGTTGTTGATTTTGAGCGTACTGCACCAGTTTTTTATAATTAGGATCGCTGACTTCTCGAGCAAGAATAGTTTCCGATCGAGCTATACTCAAGGGAATTAAAACAGGATTAATTAATAAATAGGGTAAAGTTATCCAATTAAAAAACATTGTCGATCGATTACTGAAAATAATAGGGTTTATCACCGACTAATACACATTAACTATCGGAGTTATCAACTGTTAAAATCTGCCAATGTTAGTTATTATTGCTTCATGTATTTTACTATTTATTCTACATAAAATTATTGTCGATATCCTCAAGTTATTGAGGACGTTTAACCCCACCACGACGTTTAACTTGAAACCCATATAGATAAATTTCAGGTATATTAATTCGACCATCGAGGAGACTTTCCACCACACCCAATTGTATTAGATATTGCATAATTTCTTCAGGTTCCTTAACAGGAGGTTGTTTTTCAGTACTCCAGTGAGTTGAGCGCACAGCCTCTAAAAAAGTTTCTTTTAATATAGGAGCTTCTAACCCTTTTAACTTAGTTTTTAGAGATTCTAACCAAGGATATTCTTCCTGTGCTAATTCTTTAATTCTATCCTCTGAAGTATCCATTAAAGCACTCTGGAGATCAGAGGGTTGTAGAAGGTATAGATCAGTCAGTTGTTCAAAACTTTCAAAATGTTCTAATCTTTTGGCTGCCGCTTTGTCGAATAATTTTAGAAAAGAGCGAGGAGCAATTCTACCCCCAGTATCCTGAAGATGATTAGGTATCCATCGGTAGGTAATGCCTTTTTTAGGACTAGCTCCCATATATTTACCGATCATTATTTCGATTAATTCTTGAAATAATTGTTCATCACTTCTAACATTCCATCCTAGTTGGGTTGAGCTTTCATAAATTAAATTAGGGATAATCTGTAAATAGTCTCTCATTTCTTGAGCCGAATTAGCTAACCGTTTAATCCAGAGTTGATAGAGCCAAGAAGGTCGCCATTCTAGCCGATGGGATTGTAATTTAGAAGCATCAGGAAATCCCAAAAATTCCTCTCTAAATAGGTCGGTACGAAGAAATATTTTTGGTCGAATTCTCTCCCAACGACGAGAGCGATCGAGCCAAAAAGCTAATAATTCTCTAATCGGATTAGCTAGAGCATTATAAGTAGTCAATAACCGATCTAATTCATCATAAGTAATAAATAGCCAGTGGTCAGAAGTAATTAATCGTTCGTCTAATTTGTCAAGAACGTAATTTAGATGTTCAAAATTATCTTTAACTAAAATTCTCCATTCTGATAAAAGCGATAACCTATTTTGAAGAATAGTAGTAATATTTGAATCTAATTCTTGACCTATAATGCTGGCAATATCAGATTCTTTTTCCTGTAAAATGACACCTAAAATCAATCCTAACCAGAAACTACGCCATTCAAGATTAGTAGCGTTTTGCATTTCTTCTTCTATAATTTCTGGTATCGGAAATCGTTTTTCAGTTTTGAGAGTGCGACCAAATCCTGCCATCCATCTGGTCTGATTTAAAGGAGCAAGACCTCGAATATTTAAACTATTAACTAAAGCTTCTCGTCCAGAAGGAATGGCTAGTAAACGAAATAATTCTGTTTTACCCACACCCCGACCACCTTGAATTAATAAAATGCTTGGTTCCAATGCCCGTTTATAATCAACCACAGGCAAGAAATTTTTGAGAAATACTTCTTCATTATCACTTTCCTGTTCGGCTGCTGCTTTTCCAGGAGCAATTTCTCTCATTAATTCCAGTAACTTTTTTTTATCGAATTCAGCCATAATTTTTTACCGATTGTTTATAATCACATCACGTTCAAATAATTGACAAAGCTTTTCAGCAATAGTTTGATAAGGAGAATCGGTCATAACTTTCACGAGATTTGCTAATCTCTCTTTTTCTTCTGGAGTATCGTGCCGTGAGTCACGAGTAAAGAGGGCAATATCTCCCCGCAGACTATTATCGTAGGGGACAACTATCGGGAAAAATGGTGCATCAGTATCATTAGAGTTAGGGACATCTTCAGATTCAGTATAATAGTTTTCTTGGAAAATTGTATAGGCTCTTTGTCGAAAATTTCGTAACTCTCTTTCTCGGCCAACTGTTCCTAAAGATGGAGCGAGAGCATGAACTAAAATTAATGGTAAAGGATCCTCAGGGTTAGATAGGGCTAAATGTTGGATAACTTGGGTTAATCCTGCCCAACTTTGTCGAGATTCCGTACCAAAAATAACCACTGCATGGGAAAAATAAGTAATAGCTAAACCACCAATATCATGAAAACCTGCTCTTGCATCCATGAGAATAAAATCCAGTGGTCTGCTTAACCTTTCTATTTCTTCTAGCATTTGTTTTAAAATGCCTTGTAGTTGACCATTGACAAGATTTTGAAAGTCTAAACGAGCCAATTTTTCTAAATAATCTTGATCCACATTTCCTGCTGGTAGCAATTTTAAGATTTCACCTTCATCTCCTAACAAATTTGAGTCATTAATATCTTTTAAACTCAGTTTCCATTTGTCTTTTTGAACTTTCTTTTCTAGCAAATAGTCCATGACACCAGAATTATCGGCAAAATCCTCAGAAAAAATTGTGGCCAGACCGGGAGCTTCTAAATCAAGATCAACTATAGCGACTCGATGACCATTCCGCGCTAAAGTTAAGGCAGTAGCGGCAATAGTAGTGGTGCGACCAACTCCTCCTTTGAAGGAAAAAAAGGAGACAATAGCTGGTTTATATCCTTTTTCAACTTTTTCAAAATCCCAAGGCAGTTGCTGCCCAATTTTATTCTCTGTCCATGCTTGTTTAGCCAGATGACGTTCTAGAATATACCATTTCAAGCTTGCCGATTCATCGAACCAAGGTGCCTGAACTCTTTCAGCTATGATAAGATCAATCAGGGCTTTATAAGCATCTCCTTCTCCTTTTTGCCACCAAATATCATGGCCATAGTAATACTCAAGTTTTTCAGACAGGAGTGTAGATAGATGGTTTTCTTCGTTTGATTCTATCTTGTTTTCCTGTTTTAACTCTAGAAATAAGCGAATTTTTCCCTCAACATCACGAATAATAGTCACAGATTTTAGTTTGGCTACAAGAGAACCAAGACTGGAATCCTGAAAGCATTCCCTTACCCTAGCAAAAGTTTCACTAAAACTAATCATCAGAATCTTAAATATCCTTACTAGAAATATAACCGTTTAGCACTAATCTGGGAATAATATAGCGGTGTGCAGTCGTATGAGGTACAGTTTCACGAGCTATAAACCATGCTAGGCAAAGCTTGGTTTGTATCTCACTCAAGCGCTTACCGCTATATCTCGATAAATTTCTTCAGCACATTCAACGGCCGAGTTAGCCTGATCTTCAGTCCAATATCCAGATTGATAATATCTTCTTTCTGGGTGATTTTGCCCTAGAACAGTTCCCCGGATGCGAGAAACTGGTAACTGTTGCTCTAAACGAGGATAGAGAATTCCTAATCTTTCCCTCGCTTTACCTTCTAATTCCTTGAGATCATGTCCGAATTTTTTAGCGGCTCTTTGATCATTTTTAAAATACTGTTCTACTAAAAGCTTAAAAGCGCATTCTACTACATAACCAGCTAGGTAAATGGCATTGTCCCAACGGTTTTTAGACAGCAAAATTTTGGCATCTTGCAAATGTCGTCCCGCTGCACTAGCAAATAACTCGGTCATAGACGTATCGAATCAAATAAAAACTTTTTAGCCATAAACAAATTCTACCACCATAACGAAACTCTAAGAACTTTACTTCCTTGTTGTTGATTTTTCAACCTAAACTTGCCAAATTTTCTGAAACTGTTGCCTGATTTCCTCACTATAATTAAGCTGTTGACTGTCTAAATTACTCCTTAAGACTGCACTGGAGTGCCAGAGTTGCCAGTTCGAGCATTTGTACTAAAATTTCCCCTACTCAGTTTAAATCCAGTACAGCTTACCGGCTACTGAATCCTAACCCTAACAACAATTTTTGATTTTTACCAGAGGTCTAGGACAAGGACAAAAAGCTGATCTTGATTGAGTTATAGCACTTGCAGATGTCTATGAGATGATCTCGAATCCTAACCCTGATCATGTTTGAATAGGGACATCTCGTCTGAGGTGCTAATGAATAACACTTTTGGAATTAAAAGTCAATAGATTAAATATTAATTTTTGTAAAGAAAGGCCTGAGCATTTACTCAAAAAGCTCTTTACCATCTGTTACAAAATATGGCAAGATATTTATCAAATTGTGTCAAAACCCAGAGTAAATACTCACTTGGGTTACATTTTCTGATACAAAACAGAAACATATATCTAAATACCTTAAACAAAGGGCGATCGTCATCTGATGACGAAAATCACTTCATACCAGACTCAGCAATCATAAGGAGAACCATCATATATGTTCACTCACGTCAAGTCCACCATTCGTCACATAGTTCCCGACGCGTTGAATGGTCGATCGCTGGTCAAGGTGGTCTATGTCGTGCTAGAACCTCAGTACCAAAGTGCGCTGAGTAGTGCGGTCAGGGAAATCAACGCTAACAACCAGAAACTAGCGATCGAAATTAGTGGTTATTTAATCGAAGAACTGCGCGATGGGGAAAATTATCGCAATTTTCAAGAGGATGTAGCCAAAGCTAATATTTTCATCGCATCTCTCATCTTTATCGAAGATTTAGCCGATAAAGTCGTGGCCGCTGTCAGTCCCCATCGGGATAAATTAGATGCGGCGATTGTCTTTCCCTCCATGCCCCAGGTAATGCGCTTAAATAAATTAGGCAGCTTTTCCATGGCTCAATTGGGACAGTCTAAGAGTGTCATCGCTAATTTTATGAAAAAGCGCAGGGAAAACTCCGGCGCTGGTTTCCAAGATGCGATGTTAAAGTTATTGCGAACCTTACCGCAAGTCCTGAAATACCTCCCCATGGAAAAAGCTCAGGACGCACGCAACTTTATGTTAAGTTTCCAGTATTGGCTGGGAGGTTCCGCAGAAAATTTAGAGAATTTCCTGTTAATGTTGGCCGATAAGTACGTCTTTGATAACAAGGATGACAGTGTAGTTTACAAAGAACCGGTAGTTTATCCAGATATGGGTATCTGGCATCCTTTATCCCTGAAAATGTTCGAGGATGTCAAGGAATACTTCGCTTGGTACAATAACCGCAGTGATATTGCTGATGACCTCAAAGACCCCTTAGCTCCCTGTGTTGGCTTAATTTTACAGAGAACTCACCTCGTTACTGGTGATGACGCTCATTATGTCGCTCTCGTGCAGGAATTTGAGTCTATGGGTGCGCGAGTCCTTCCTGTTTTTGCTGGGGGATTAGATTTTTCTAAACCGGTAGAGGAATACTTCTGGGATAAAAGCTTAAAAGGAGTGGAAGCGGTTGCTATCGTTGATACGGTAATTTCCCTGACGGGATTTGCTTTAGTGGGGGGTCCAGCGCGACAAGATCATCCGAAAGCGATAGAATCCTTAAAACGTCTCAATCGTCCCTATATGTGCGCGTTACCGCTAGTTTTCCAAACTACTCAGGAATGGGAAGAAAGCGATTTGGGGTTACACCCGATTCAAGTGGCGCTACAGATTGCTATTCCCGAATTAGACGGTGCGATCGAACCTATTATATTATCGGGCCGGGATGGCGCGACGGGTAAAGCGATCGCTTTACAAGACCGGGTAGAAGCGATCGCTCAACGGGCGCTAAAATGGGCTAACCTAAGAAAGAAACCGAAACTGAATAAAAAAGTCGCCATCACTGTGTTTAGTTTCCCCCCTGATAAGGGGAATGTGGGAACCGCAGCCTATCTAGATGTGTTCGGTTCTATCTACGAAGTGATGCAAGCGTTACAAAATAACGGTTATGACTTGCAGGACTTACCCGCATCTCCCAAAGAACTGATGGAAGCGGTAATCCATGATGCTCAAGCACAGTACCATAGTCCGGAGCTAAATATCGCCTATCGGATGTCCGTACCTGAATACGAGCGTTTAACCCCCTATTCCGTCCGTTTAGAGGAAAATTGGGGACCACCACCGGGACACCTCAACAGTGATGGACAAAATCTGTTAATCTACGGGAAAGAGTTCGGTAATGTCTTTATTGGGGTTCAACCTACCTTCGGTTATGAGGGGGATCCGATGCGTCTGCTCTTTTCTCGTTCTGCTAGTCCTCACCACGGTTTTGCAGCCTACTATACCTATCTCAATCAAGTCTGGAAAGCAGATGCGGTTCTCCATTTTGGCACCCACGGTTCCCTAGAATTTATGCCGGGGAAACAGATGGGAATGTCTGGGGAATGCTACCCGGATAACCTCATCGGGATGATTCCCAATCTCTACTATTATGCCGCTAATAATCCGAGCGAAGCGACGATCGCTAAACGTCGCAGTTATGCGGAAACCATCTCCTATCTCACTCCCCCCGCAGAAAATGCCGGACTCTACAAAGGGTTAAAAGAACTAAGCGAGTTGATCGGTTCCTACCAAACCCTGAAGGATAGTGGGCGTGGGGTGCAAATTGTCAATACCATTGTCGATAAATGTTTATTGGTCAATCTTGACAAGGATATAAGTTTACCTGCTTGCCCTGAGCCAGGCCGAAGGGATGGTGACACTGCCCATCTCAGTCAAGAGGAACGGGATAATATTGTCGGTTCTGTCTATCGCAAACTGATGGAAATTGAATCGCGTTTACTTCCCTGCGGACTTCATGTTATTGGGAAACCCCCCTCGGCGGAAGAGGCGGTGGCAACTTTGGTCAATATTGCCAGTTTAGACCGGGAAGAGGACGATTTACTCTCCTTACCCCGGATTATTGCCAACAGCATCGGCCGGGATCTAGAGGAAGTTTATCGCAATAGCGATCGAGGTGTGCTGGAGGATGTGGAATTACTGCAAAACATCACCCTCGCGACTCGCGCTGCCGTCGCAACTTTAGTCAAGTCCCAAACTGACCCAGAAGGTCGGGTATCGATGCTTTCTAAGCTGAATTTCTTGAATATAGGCAAGAACCCTTCGACTTCGCTCAGGGCAAAATCGCCTTGGCTCGAAACTTTACGGTCGATGGGTTATCCAAAAGTTGATCCGGTCGCGTTAAAACCCCTGTTTGAATACCTAGAATTCTGTTTAGAACAGGTCTGTGCTGATAATGAATTGGGGGCGCTATTAAAAGCATTGGAAGGGGAATACGTTCTTCCTGGTCCTGGTGGCGACCCTATCCGTAACCCCGGAGTTTTACCGACGGGTAAAAATATCCACGCTTTAGACCCCCAGTCTATCCCGACCCTAGCGGCGGTAAAATCGGCTAAAATCGTCGTGGATCGTCTGTTAGAACGGCAAAAACTGGATAATGGCGGTAAATATCCCGAAACTATCGCTTGTGTTCTCTGGGGAACGGATAATATCAAAACTTATGGGGAATCTCTGGCACAAATTCTCTGGATGCTGGGGGTTCGTCCTCTTCCCGATGCTTTGGGACGGGTGAATAAACTGGAATTGATTCCCCTAGAGGAGTTAGGAAGACCGCGCATTGATGTGGTGGTCAATTGTTCTGGTGTTTTCCGGGATTTATTTATCAATCAGATGAATTTGCTTGACCAAGGGGTAAAAATGGCCGCGGAAGCAAACGAACCGGTGGAGATGAATTATGTCCGCAAACACGCTATTGAACAAGCAAAAGAGATGGGTTTAACGGTTCGACAGGCAGCCACCCGCATCTTTTCTAATGCTTCTGGTTCTTATTCTTCTAACATCAATCTCGCGGTGGAAAATAGCAGTTGGGAAGACGAAAAAGAGTTACAGAATATGTATCTCAACCGCAAGGGTTTCGCTTTCGATTCTGATAACCCCGGGATGATGGCCGATAATCGTCAGTTGTTTGAAGCATCCTTAAAAACTGCCGAGGCAACTTTCCAAAACTTGGATTCTAGCGAGATTAGTTTAACCGATGTTTCCCACTATTTCGACTCGGACCCGACAAAAGTTGTCGCTAGTTTACGCGATGATGGCAAAAAACCGGCGGCCTATATTGCCGATACTACCACCGCTAATGCTCAGGTGCGTACTTTATCGGAAACCGTGCGCTTGGATACCCGCACCAAGTTACTCAATCCCAAATGGTACGAGGGAATGTTAAGTCACGGTTACGAAGGAGTCCGAGAATTATCGAAGCGTTTGGTTAATACCATGGGATGGTCGGCAACTGCTGATGCGGTGGATAATTGGGTTTATGAAGATGTGAACACCACTTTTATTCAAGATGAGGAAATGTGTCAGCGTCTAATGAATCTCAATCCTAATTCTTTCCGCAAGATGGTGGGAACCCTGCTAGAAGTTAATGGTCGCGGTTACTGGGAAACTTCTCAAGAGAATTTAGACCGCTTACAGGAACTTTATCAAGAAGTGGAGGACCGCATCGAAGGAATCGAGTAGAATAGATAGATAAGACTCAAGAGATTGGCTAATCACCAGTCTCTTGGGTTTTCAAAAAAGATGAAAAATAACTTTTGGGGGTTAATCTGGTCTAGTTTTTTAGGAATTCAGTCATTGGTGCTGGGATTCCTGGGTTTTGTCGCTAGTTTAATTGCGTGGGCATTTGCTGGGCAGACACCTATTCCTCTAGTGGTTCTTTTTGTTATAATCACGATAGCTATATTAGCTATAGCTACTCTATGTAAGGCGTTACAAACGGCACTAGAAGAATATGAAAAGCTAAAGCGAAGTATCATTCCGAAAATTTTGGTAGTTTTTGAAGAAAATAATGATGTCCTATGCCTTTTAGAACCTTCTGAATTATTTTCTCAGGGTATCACAATCTCTTTTTACTATACTAATGAAGACAATATCGAAGCACTAATCGCTGATGGTTATATTAAACATATTCAGACTGATCGCAAAATACAGGCGGTTATTGATCGGCAAGTACCAGGTCGTCAAGATATTTTAAAACGGTTAGTTAATAAAGAGCAAAAAATCATCGATAAGGTAACAGTCAAACCGGGTAATACCCGAAATTTTAGCTCACCCTAAAGGAAAATATGGAAAACGTCACAGAAACTCCCCTTTTATCCCCCAAAGGAACTTTTCCTGCCACTGTTGTTAAGGTTATTGACGACTATAAATTAGTAATGAATAGAGGTGAACAAAACGGAATTCGAGAAGGTCAAAGAATGATGGTTTATCGTATCGATGACGAAGAAATATTAGATCCGGATACTGGCGAATCTTTAGGGTTTCTCGAATTAGTAAGAGGTACGGGAAGAATTATTTTTGTTCAAGATAAAATATCTATAATTGAAACCGATCAGAAAAAAACTTATAGAAAAAGAATAGAAAATTCTCCTTTTGCATTGAGGAGTTATAAATCTGAAGTGGTAGAATCCGATGAATTAAAACCTTTTGAAAATCCTCAAGTTGGCGATCTAGTCAAGCCTATTTAATCGTTATAATCAAAAATTAGTCCGGTTGTGCATTTTATTCAGCAAAAAAAAGGATTAAGAGGGTTTCTGTCGGGTTTCGTAGCCTCAACCCGACCTAGTAATTTACTACCATTTTTGTCTAGGAAAAACTAATTCCCGATTTACCCGATGTATTACTCATAGTAAAACTTTAGAGGAAGGGATTATTCATATTGAAGAAGCGAGCGAATTTGGATACAGACAGTTTATTTTAGTGATAAAAAAGATATTCCCATGTTTTCTAAAAGATAAAAAAATATTCCCATAAATTGTTGCGGCGATGCGATTTTTTAAGCATTATTGACCTTCTGACCTCTGAGAGCCGAAAATAGACAGAGACGACCCAAACCCATGATTGCTGGTGAGAAGGTTTCCTGCCCTTCGACTTGGCTCAGGGCAAGACTGGGGGCTTCTAGATGGCAGCCAGCAAATTCTTGCTGAATTTCTGTTAAGAAATGGGGCCAAATAGTCAAGAAAAAATTACCGCTAAAAATTATTTGATCGATATCTTCAAGACTTTTTTGCTGTTTTTCTAACAAATCATTAACTTTTTGTCTTAGATTATCTAGATATGGTGCAATCACCTTCTTATTTAAATCCCTACGACTGACCGTCCAAGTATGACCGGCTAGAGAGGAGGTAAATTCGCTTTCTTCTTGCAGGATTAATTTGGTTAATCTAGCGGCTGCCAGTAAAGATTTTTTTAAGGGATTAGTATCGGTGAGATCGGAGGGAGAAAGCGGCAAAAAAGAACGCCAGAGAGGATAAATTAACTGAGAGAGTATGGCCTGTTCATAGGTGTTTTCCCCGTAGTTAAAATGGCTCAGAGCGATCGCTTGACGGGATAAAGAGCAAGTTTGCGGTGGGACTTCCAGCAGCGCTAAAGTGGTAGTCTCTCGTTTACCTTCGATAACAAGTAGGGTTTGGGGTTGAGGTTGGTCGCTAGTGGGAATATAGGCCAGGGCAGTAGCGATCGCTGTTTCCAGACTAGAGAGGCGATCGGAGGGTATTAGTTGCGCTCTGAGAAGGGCTTTTTTTAGGTCATCCGTGGGGGTTTCCCCGTCATCGGTAATAATAATAGCTTCTAATCGCTCTAAGGCTTCCCAGAGCCAAGAATCGGTGCTAAAATCCCGATTAGATAGCCAGTTAATTAGATATTCTTCCACCTGAGAGCAGGGTAAGAGATCGCTTGTTCCCGTTGCCAGACTCCAAGAAAGAGGATAAAAATCGATCAGTCCTTGGCTTTCCCGAAAAAAGACGATTTTCACCCCTGGTGGTTGTACCTCCATTCCCAGGGACCAACGGGCAACTTCAGGGGTTCGAGCGGGGGATAATAAAGGAAAAAGAAGCGCTTTGGCCGATTCTAAATGTTGACGAGTGGCGATAATTGTCTCGGAAGTAACTTCTTGCGGGTTAACTAGAGATGAAATCACCTTGGCAAGAATCCGATCGATCTCGATCAGTAGGGAGGAAAAATCCTGTTTATCGGTCACTAGATAAATAAAAATACCTACAACTGTCTATTGTAGAATCACCCACTTAAAACGAACAAAATTTAAATATTAAACCATGGAAGAAAAACGCTATCCTGCGGAAAAATCAGCAGAAATTCAAAAATTACTGGATACAGCCACCTTATTGGTCGGTTTACCCCCTGAAACCATCGATCAAGTTACTTCTCATGCTGTCACCCGCACTCATCCTGCTAATCGGGCAATTCTATTAGAAAATGATTGGGGTGGTTCGGTTTACTTTATTCTGGATGGTTGGGTGAAAATTCGTACTTACAATACGGATGGCAAAGAAGTCACCTTAAATATCGTCGGTAAAGGGGAAATACTCGGAGAAATGGCCGCTTTAGAAGAATCTCCCCGTTCCACTGATGCTATCACCTTAACCACGGCCACAATTAGCAGTATTCCCGCCCAAGATTTTGTTAATCTGCTCAAATCGGAGCCTTTAGCGGGAATTCGTCTTTCCCAGTTAATGGCCAAGCGTTTGCGTCAGCTTAACCGACGTTTACGTTTGCGCGAGGCTGATAGTCTTTCCAGAGTGGCCGATACTTTACTCTTTTTGGCCGAAGGTCAAGGAGAAAAAAGCGGTCAGGGTGCGATAATTCCTAATTTACCTCACCGGGAATTGAGTAGTATTAGTGGACTGGCCCGGGAAACCGTGACCCGATCCTTGACCAAATTGGAGAAAAAAGGCCTGATTCAACGACAGCAGGAATCTCTCTGTATTCCCGATCTGGCCGCTTTAGAAAAAGCGATCGCCTAAATTCAGTTATCAGTTATCAGTTATCAGTTATCAGTTATCAGTTATCAGTTATCAGTTATCAGTTATCCTACTAAAATCCGGTTATTAAAGACTGATTATCTATTCCTCCTTTTGCCTTTTGCCTTTTGCCTTTTGCCTTTTGCCTTTTGCCTATCTTCACTAGGAAATTTATTTTGCACGACTACTTATGACTGAAAAATTAACCGGTTTTGGAGTGGTGCTGGTGACAACGGCCAGCGAAACGGAAGCGGAACACCTGGCGATCGCCTTACTGAACGATCGCCTGGCCGCTTGTGTCAGTATTTACCCGATTCGTTCCATTTATCGTTGGCAGGGACAGATTGAAAACGAGCGCGAATGGCAATTAGCGATTAAAACCGATTTAAAGCAGTTTGAGCAGTTATCGGCGAAGATACAGGAACTTCATACCTATGCCGTCCCAGAAATCATCGCTTTACCTGTTGTTGCGGGTTCACAGACCTATTTAGACTGGTTAGCCTCCCATACAGGTGGGGTGTCAGAATAGACCAATCGGCCACTTGAGCGAAAAAAATCTATATAATTCTTAATAAACTATCTCAGGAAGCGCAAAAAGTTTTAATCTAGATGCTGATTAAATGTTTAAACATCTGGTTTTAAGACCGATCGCCTCCACGATTGGAGAACTCAGCACATCGTCAAGGGAGATAGTTAAAATCCAATGAGTCTTAAGGCAAGCGGTGGCAGCTCCTTAGCGCGTCCCCAACTCTATCAAACCGTCCCGGTATCTGCCATTACCCAAGCAGAACAACAAGACCGCTTTCTCGATAAACCCGAACTCAATGAACTAATCGCCTACTTCCAATCGGGGAGCAAGCGTTTAGATATTGCCCAAACGCTCACCCGGAACTCCGATCTGATCGTCTCACGGGCAGCTAACCGGATTTTTACCGGTGGTTCACCCATGGCCTACCTAGAAAAACCCCCCGTGGAAGAATTGGCCCTGGTGGGTGCGGGTAAAGTTATCAACGTCCAGGAAGGGATGAAATTAGGAACCGTTACCTACGCGGAAAGCGGCTCCGGTGGCGGTGGTGGCCTTCTCGGTGGCTTAAAAGGGATTTTCGCCTCTAGCGGCCCAATTCCCCCCGGATTCCGACCGATTAACGTCTCTCGTTACGGTCCGAGCAATATGCAGAAGTCCCTCCGGGATTTATCCTGGTTCCTGCGTTACATTACCTATGCGATCGTCGCTGGTGATACCAGTATCCTGATCGTTAATACCCGCGGTTTAAGGGAAGTTCTCGAAAATGCCTGTTCCATTGATGCCACCATCGTGGCCCTACAGGAAATGCGGGCCGCTTCGATCGAGTATTTCCAAAGAGACAAGGATGCGGTCACTTTAATCAGTGACTATTTCAATATCCTACTAGGGGAATTAAAAGCCCCCACCCCCTCTAATAAACTGCGTCAGCGTCCCAGTAGTGACCAACAGGGTTTAAGTCTTCCCCAAAGCTACTACAATGGTGCCGAAAAACGACAAAAGTTTGTCATGAAAACCGGTTTATCGGAGTCGGAAAAATCTTCGATTATCAAGGCCGCCTACAGACAAATTTTTGAACGGGACATCACCCGCGCCTATAGTCAGTCCATTTCTGACCTAGAATCGAAGGTGAAAAACGGCGACATCTCGATGAAAGAATTCGTCCGTCGTCTCGGTAAATCGCCTCTCTATCGTAAACAGTTCTTTGAACCTTTTATCAATAGTCGCGCCCTAGAATTGGCTTTCCGTCATTTCCTCGGTCGCGGTCCTTCCTCCCGGGAAGAAGTGCAGAAATACTTCTCGATCGTCTCTAGCGGCGGTTTAGGGGCGTTAATCGATGCTTTAGTCGATTCTCAGGAGTATTCTGACTATTTCGGCGAAGAAACCGTTCCCTATCTCCGGGGTTTGGGTGCAGAAGCGCAGGAATGTCGTAACTGGGGGATGCAGATCGACCTGTTTAACTACAGCGCACCTTTCCGCAAAGTTCCCCAATTTATCACCACCTTTGCTAAATACGATCGCCCCTTACCGGATCAGCACGTTTACGGTTCTGGAAATGACCCCTTAGAAATCCAATTTGGGGCAATTTTCCCGAAAGAAACCCGCGAACCTAGTTCTAGTCCCGCTCCCTTTGGTAAAGATAGCAAACGTATCCTCATCCACCGCGGACCTGCTACTAATAACCAAAATAGCAACCCCGGCGCCCGAGGTGAATTCCCCGGTACTTTGGGACCGAAAGTTTTCCGTCTCAATAACGAGTTACCCGGTTCTAGCAATGGGGTAAGCGTTAAATTTGGCGAAAGTTCCACCCAAAGAGTGATTTTAGCGGCTTATCGTCAGGTTTTCGGTCGAATGCCCTACGAAGGTCAGCGTTTATCCGTGGCCGAGATTAAGTTAGAAAATGGCGATATTACTCTGCGTGAGTTTATCAAAACCCTAGCTAAATCCGAGACTTTCCGGAAAATCTACTGGACTCCTCTCTATGTGGTGAAAGCGATCGAATATATTCACCGTCGTCTGCTCGGTCGTCCCACCTACGGTCGTCAGGAAATGAATCAATACTTCGATATCTGCTCGAAAAAAGGCTTCTATGCTTTAATCGATGCTCTGATCGATAGTCCTGAATATACGGAAGCTTTTGGCGAAGATACGGTTCCCTACGAGCGCTATCTAACTCCCCAAGGGATGCAGTTACGGATGGTGCGTTTGGGCAATCTCCGCGAAGATATCGGCCAAAGAGTTGATAAAGAGGAAACCCCGCGCTTTATTGAATTGGGTACACCTTCGGTCTCGATTCGCACTGAACCCGATATTCAATCTCGTGTCGGTCAAGGTGTCACGGTTCAACGGGAACAAACTAAGGTCTTTAAACTGTTAACTAATCTCGATAAAGTTGCCGTACAAAATACTGTTCGCGCTGCCTATCGTCAGATTTTTGAACGGGATCTCGAACCCTATATCATCAATGCCGAATTTACCGCTTTAGAGAGTAAATTAAGCAATGCTGAGATCACGGTGAAAGAATTTATTGAGGGTTTGGGTTGTTCGGATCTTTACCTGAAAGAATTCTATGCTCCCTATCCGAATACGAAAGTAATTGAATTGGGAACTAAGCACTTCTTAGGTCGCGCTCCCTTGAATCAAAAAGAAATCCAGAAATATAACCAAATTCTGGCAACTAAGGGATTAAAAGCCTTTATCGGTGCCATGGTTAATAGCATGGAATACCTACAATTATTTGGTGAAGATACGGTTCCCTATCGTCGTTTCCCGACTCTACCGGCCGCTAATTTCCCCAATACGGAACGCTTATACAATAAGCTGACTAAACAGGATAGTGAACTGGTTGTTCCCAGTTTTAAACCAGTAGTTAAGGTCGGTGGCTAGTTAGTCCTTGAAGTTAGTTAATTTAGCTCGTGTTCAACACGAGCTTTTTTTTTGTTTAGTATCCCAAAGCTAACCCATCGGACCGAGGTTCGCAATTTGCCGGATAATTTGACCCTTGCCAAAATGGGAGGAATCTGCGATCGCTACCTGATGGACTCTGGGGGTTAATCTGGGCAGTAATTCGGGGGCTGCACCCCTTTCTAAAAGTACGCTGTTTCCCCGTAAAAATCGCCATCTAGGGGCATCAAGGGCGGTTTGAGGATTGAAATGATGGTCAACCATGTTTACCGCCATTTGTCGGGGTCCTTGGTGTTGCATCGGCGCACCCATCAAAAGTGCCATCATCCCAACGGAGAAAACTGGGGATAATCGTATGAAAAGGACGTTTAGCGGGAGCAATGCGGTTAGGATGACCCAATTCGAGGGTAAAACCACTAGCATGGTATAGAATTAATGGTGCGAACAAGTGTATTAGTCTAGAATTTCTCACCTTCCCCCATGGAAGTTGGAAGCATTAAGTCTCGGTTACTTCTAAACTGTCCACAATTGTCCGAAAGCTTTCTAGTCCAGCTTCGAGGTTTTCCATAATCTCCAAAGCCAGCACATCGGGGTCGGGAAGGTTGTCAAGGTCGGTTAAACTTTTATCTTTGAGCCAAAATATATCGAGGCTGGTTTTATCCCTGGCGATAATCTCATCATAGGTGAATTTTCGCCAACGTCCTTCGGGATTCTGTTCTGAATAGGTTTCGCTGCGTTGATGACGATTTTGGGGATGATAACAGGTGATGAAGTCCTGTAAATCGGCTGGTTTTAAGGGGTTTTTCTTGAGGGTAAAGTGAATATTGGTGCGAAAGTCATAAAACCAGATAGCTTTTGTCCAAGGGTCTTTAGCGGCGGGTTTATTATCAAAAAAGATGACGTTGGCTTTCACTCCCTGTTTATAAAATACACCGGTGGGTAATCTGAGGATAGTATGCAGGTCGGTGGTTGATAATAGTTGTTTGCGGACGGTTTCCCCGGCGCCACCCTCGAAAAGGACGTTATCGGGGACAACCACGGCAGCTTGTCCTGTGCTTTTGAGCATGGAACGAATATGCTGGACGAAGTTGAGTTGTTTATTAGAAGTGGTTGCCCAAAAATCCTGACGATTATAGGTTAAGTCTTCTCGGTCCTGTTCCCCGTCTTCATTGGTAAAAGTTAGGCTGCTTTTTTTGCCGAAAGGGGGATTAGCAAGGACATAATCGACGCTAAGGGGAGAAGGAGCAATCAGAGCATCGGTGGAGGCGATAAAGCATTGCTCATCGTTAATATCGCCGATATTATGCAGAAACATATTCATCAATGCCAGGCGTCTTGTATTGGCGACGATTTCGTTACCATGAAAGGTGCTTTTTTTGAGAAATTCTTTCTGTTCTCGGTCTAAGGGATAATTTTTGACCAAAAAGTTATAGGCTGCCAGAAAAAAGCCGCCGGTTCCACAGGCAGGGTCAGCAATAGTTGCCATGGGTTGGGGACGCAAGCATTCTACCATGGCCCAAATCAAGGGCCGGGGGGTGAAGTATTGGCCGGCGCCGCTTTTGGTGTCTTCGGCGTTTTTTTCTAGAAGTCCTTCGTATATGTCGCCTTTGACATCCGTTTCCATCATCACCCAGTTTTCTTCATCTATCATGGTGATGATTTTGAGCAGTTTGGCAGGGTCTTGGATTTTGTTTTGAGCTTTGGTGAAGATTTGCCCTAATAAGCCTTTTTTTTGCCCTAATTCGCGTAATATGCCGAGGTAATGAGCTTCGAGGTCGGCCCCTCGTTTGCTCCGCAGACTTTGCCAGTCGTATTCAAAGGGGATGCCGATTTTGCGATTATAGGGCGGTTTGGCGTATTCATCAGCCATTTTCAGGAATAGGAGGTAGGTGAGTTGTTCAAGGTAGTCCCCATAACTGACCCCATCATCCCGCAGGGTGTTACAAAAACTCCAAACTTTTGACACAATTGAGGCGGTATTCATGACATTGGTTTGTTTATTAGGGTTTTATTGGCGTTTTTTGGCTTTTTCATAAGCAGGGTCATGTTCAGCAAAGCTTAGAATAACCACTCGTTTAGGAGAAGGTTTGTCATGGATGCGATAAACAAGACGGTAGGGGGTTCCATTCCAATCGATTTCTAAGGCACGACATCCTTTGAGTTTTCCTGTTAAGTTATGACTAGGAAATCCTAACGTTTGATAGGGGTCTAAGGCGAGTATTTTTTGATAGTTTTGCCATTTTTGTTGCAGTTTTGGCGGTAATTGCGAGATGTCATTTTGTAATTCTTTGACGCTTTGAACAATATAAGGATTTTTAGCTTTGCTCATTGGCAACCCACTGTTTTAGCTCATCTTCGTCAATTTCTTGGTCTGCTTCGATAAGAGTAATTAATTGACTGGGATTATCTAATTGGGGCAGTCTTTCTATAGCTAAAGCTTCGGCTGACAGGGTTTGAGGATTGTCTTCGAGGATGACAATAACTTCGACTTTTGCCCCTTGGGGAAGTTGGGGGGTGTCGATTTTTATTGTTCCATCGGATTGAACGAAGGTGGTTTGACGAATTGCTTGTGCCATTTCTGTACTATATTTTGTGTGGTTGTTTGATTGACTATAATTAGATTTTGCTACAAGTATCAGATTTTTTGAATTGAGCATCCTATTAGTTATCTCAATCATAGTCATCATTTAATCATTCCTAATCATGGTTTTGGTTTTGGTTTCATGACTCGTTTAAATTCTAAGCTTCTTGAGCCAAAGTTAATTAGTAAACCGATGGGAAGTCTATAAATTTCTATATAATTAATGGCTTGTGCGAGGTGAACATCTTCAAGTTTAATGACAGCTTTGATTTCTAACATTATCCTTCCTTCTACGAAAAAATCAACTCGTCTTGTGCCGATATGTGTTCCTTTATAAATGATATTCATTTCGTGTTCTTGACTAAAGGAAATTCCTTGATATGTCATTTCTATGGCTAAGGCGCGTTGATAGATTTTTTCCTGAAAGCCGTTTCCTAGTATGCGGTGTACTTCCATGGCACAACCGATTATTTTACCTGTTAATTCGCTGTCTGGATATTGAGAAGAAACGTAACTCATGCTATTGACTTGATACGATTTTTTGATTGGCTATGATTAGATTTTACTACGGGTCACATAATTTTTCTAACCCCCCGTACTGTGATTTATGTGATTTTTTGATTGGCTATGATTAGATTTTGCTACGAATATCAAAAGTTTTTGAATTGAGCATCCCATCAATCCCTCAATCATAGTCCTCATTTAATCATTCCTAATCATAGTACGAGTTTCCCCTCAAAGGCCCGTTTTAAGATGCTTTGGCGCAATGCTTCTGCTTTGTTTAAGTTCTCGGTGAGGGTGGCTTCTAATTGGTCACATACTGATAATCTTGATTCGATTTCTTGCACGATTTTGGTTTGTTCTTGCATAGGAGCAATAGCAACAGTAATCAAGGAAAATTTATTCGCACTTAAATGGTTAATCCCTACACCAGATGCTACTTGGGAAAAAACACCATTACGATAATAGCTTAGAAAGAGATTAAGAAGATATTCACTTGATATACAAATAGGTCTGAGACGAATCACAGTGTTCTGAAAACAACAATTTTTAATTTGATTTTTCCACATTGCAGGTTTACCAACTTGTTCGGAACTTCCAGAAGCTTCAGACAAAATAATATCGCCATATTTTAATCTATATCTTTCCTGTTCTGATGGGGTAAATTCCATGTCCATAATATCATCTAGATTAAGACCTTTCTCTGTAATATTTGCAGCACGAATATACTTAGTTGGAAAGTCTTTTGAACGATTTTTAGGTGAACGTTGTCTTCCTAATTGTACCTCTCCAAGTTCTTCAACTTTCACCCACATCCAACCATTAGGTAAACTGGGTAAATTGCTTAATTCTTCTTTGGTGAGGGGAGGTAAATCTTTTGGCTGTTGGGGTTTGGTGGGTTTTTTGGTTTCCTTGCCGTTATTTTCCCATTCTTTAAGTGCTTGTTTCCAGTCTTCTAATTGTTGCTGATAATGGCGTTTTCTTTCAGCTTTAATCTGTTCTAATAGGGTATCGGCATCCTCTAGACTGTCTTGATGTGTGTTGCGCCATTTTTCGGTTAATTTGCCCTCAAATGCCCATTTTAACACCGCTTGACGGTAGGTTTTTAGTTGTTCTAGCGCTTTTTTCAGGGATGCAACCCCGTTATCTAATTCCGAGAATAATTCTTCAATTTTCTCGACAATTCGATGTTGTTCGGAAGGAGGTGGTAATTTTATGAGTATTTTTCTCATGGACGATTGATTAAGCTTTAATCGAGTCGTACCAGTTACATAATTATGATAATCAACTTGATTCAGAAAATAACATAAATAAGCGTTAGAAACATGAGCTTTTAAAACATGAGCATGATTATTAACCCATATTTTTCCATGTACTAAGTAAGCCACATTTTTAAAAGGTTCAAAAAAGGGCGCACCATCTTCCCCTAATAACAAAAAATCGCCATCTAAAAGATAATTATCAATATAACCTACTTGTCCAGTAGCGCCATAATATGGATATAGTTGATTAGAAGTTTTTCCCTCTATTCTGCTCTGTCTTTCTGTTGAATTGATTGGCTTTCTATGCTTATCCAAAATATCCACTACATTTTCTAATTCTACCCACTTCCATCCTTGGGGTAAATCTGAATAATTTGAGTTGGCTAATTCCATCACATCTTGTAAGGTCATATTTACTCCTTAATTTGTAGGAAATAATTCCTCAATAACTGACAAATATTCAGTAATTGCGTCTTGAATGTTGCTTAACCCTTCTTTCTCTGTCTCTCCCTGGGACCAACAACCGGGCAACCCCGGACAACAGACGCTGCAGCCTTCTTCGGATTGATAGAGAATGATTTTATGTTTCATGATTTAAGAGTCCTTTTGATTTCGTATTTTATGCCACTAAAGCGGTGTTTAATTCCTCGATAATAGCCTCCATCTCATCGCCAAAAAGCTGATGGAGTTTACCGATTCCCCCCATACTATCAAAAGGGGTATAGTCCAAATCCTCTCGCTCTAAGGCAAAAGAACTGATAATATGTTCCTTGATTGCCCGTAGCCATTGCATCTGTTCTTGATTGAATTTTACTGATGCGCCCGCCTGTTTTTGAAAAACCCAAGTTTGAAAAGCTTTATCGATGCGTTTTTCATGGGGGGTTAAAACCTCATCTAAGCCAATAACACGCCGGATTAGGGCAATTAATGCCGTTAACTCACTGGTGGGATTGCTTGGCACCGCTTCTATCTGTTGATAGGCTGCCCATACTCTCACTGGCGCTAGGTTGGGGCGGTCTTTTTTGAGAATATCTAAGACTTCCTTGACCATTTTATAGGTGACGGGACGCTGTTGATAGGGCAGGTTATAGAGGATACGCAGGGCGGTGATTTCGTCCTTATTTGCCTCAATAAAGGCTGTAAAGTCATTTATTAGGGCTTGATTGTCTATCCGTTGCGCTTCACTCCATCCTGAAAATGTCACCCTATCGAGATTCTGAGTATCTATGTACTGTTCGTGTACTTTCCGCACATTCTCAAGGTAATCAATCAATTCCCCAGTCAAATAGCCGGCAGCCGCACGAGTAAGGGCTTTTTCCGCCGCTTTTAACTGTTCTGGGGTCGGATTTGTGGTTTGATAGGTTTCTTTGGCCCTATCCTCAATATTATCGGGGTCTGTGGCATTAAGCAGGGCTTTGGCCATATCTCCCAAAGTTGCCCCTCCGGTGATTTCTTTTATCTTTTCAGCTTCTTTTGGCGTGATTTGTCGTTCTAATCGCGCAAAACGACAGGCTAGGGAGATATAGGCATCGCTATCGTCTGTTACCCTCATAATGCCCATCATCAGGTCTTTTAAGGGGACACTGGATTTTCTTTCCAGGGGCCGGCTATCGGTTTTGGCTGATTGTTCCACACCGACAGCATCGATGATAATAAAGTGAGTTTTGGCAGAAAGGGCGGATTGAGAGACTTTTTTGAGACCATCATGGTCAAGGGTGCGTGTACCTCGTCCTTTCATCTGTTCGTAGTAGTTTCGAGATTTGACATCCCGCATAAAAATTAAACACTCAAGGGGTTGAATATCGGTTCCCGTGGCAATCATATCGACTGTAACGGTGATACGGGGATTAAAATAATTTTTGAACTGAGAAAGCACAGATTTCGGGTCTTCTGGCGATTTATAGGTAACTTTTTTGCAAAAATCGTTCCCTTCGCTAAATTCTTCCCGGACTATCTGAATAATATCGTCAGCATGGCTGTCATCCTTGGCAAAAATCAGGGTTTTCGGGACTTCTTGGCGATGGGGAAATAATTCTGGCAGTTTATCGCGAAAGGTGCGGATAATTTGGCGTATTTGGCTGGGATTGACCACATCTCGGTCAAGTTGCTTGCCGGTATAGACAATATCCTCATCCGGTTGTACCCAGCGTTTTTCACGGGTTAATTTTTCCCTTTTTTCGATGTATTCCCTGAGAATACGCCCGCCATTCTTGGTTATCTCCGTTTCAATAGTATAGACTTGATAATCTACGTTTACGCCGTCCATTACCGCTTGTTTGTAGCTGTATTCACTAACTACATTTTCATGGAAAAAGGCAAATGTCCGCACGTCGGGAGTGGCGGTTAAACCAATCAGAAAAGCGTCGAAATATAATAAAACCTGTTGCCAAACGTTGTAAATCGAGCGATGACACTCATCGATGACGATAAAATCGAAGAATTCAAGAGGAACTTTCGGATTATAGACCACGGGGACGGGTTGTTTCCCTTGTACTAATTCATTCGGGTTGGTTTGTTCGGCAGCCTCATCAAGACTTTCCCCTTTAAGGATAGAATAGAGTCTTTGAATGGTTGAGATGCAGACCTGAGCATCTTTGGCCAGATAACTGGAGGATAATCGCTGAACGTTGTAAAGTTCGGTAAATTTTCGGTTATCATCATTGGGAACAAAATTCCTAAACCCCCCTTCAGCTTGTTCTCCTAAGTTTTTGGTATCGACTAGAAATAACACCCGTTTGGCATCGGCAAACTTTAGGAGGCGATAAATAGCGGTAATAGCGGTGAAGGTTTTGCCGCTTCCCGTGGCCATCTGCAGCAAGGCCCGGGGAAAATTTCGCTTAAAGGAGGCTTCTAAGTTGGTAATAGCTTTAATTTGACATTCTCTCAGTCCATTCGGGTCAAGGGGGGGAATATCTTGCAGTTTATCCCGCAAGCTTTTGGGTTTATCTTGCCATTCTTGCAGGGTTTCCGGTCGGTGAAAGGAAAAAACAAGACGGGAACGAGGTTTCGGGTCGCGGCGATTGGTAAAGCGCGTCAGCTTGCCTGTGCTTTCGTAAATAAAGTTAAGGGGCCGGTTATTGATATATTTCAGCTTACTATTAGCGTATTTGTTGGATTGTTCCTCCGCCACCGTTAAACAGAAGCCTTTTTCCTCTCGTTTGGCCTCAATAATACCGACGGGTTCTCTATCCACAAACAGGACATAATCAGCGAATCCGCTATCGGTTGGATATTCCCTGATAGCCACTCCCAAACTGGTATTGAAGTTGATTTCTTTTTTATCTTGGACAGACCATCCCGCTTGACGCAATTGTTCGTCAATCAGTTCACGCGATTGGTTTTCTGGGGTTTGATTGCTGGAAGGCATGGTTAGCAAATTTGGCGCGATAAGCTGACTAATTTAACGGCAAATGTCAATATTTATCTTTATCTAAGCAGATTTTAGAAAGTTTTTTTTTATCTTAATATTAATTATCAGTGGTCGGAGATAAGGTCTTAAGAAATGTCAATTATCGCTATTCTTACTGACCCTCAATAAATTAAAATCAGCTCATAAATGCGATCGCTTGCTCAATTCTCGATGATTAATCTAGAGGCTAAAATCAGCAACTGAGACAATTAACCTTTTTCCAGCTACCGAGTTTAGGTGGTAAGCTCTTGACTATCTAAATTACTCGTTAAGATTGCAGGGGAGCAGCAAGAGGCAGTTTGAGCATTTGTACTAAATTTTCAATACGCAGTTTAAATTCAGTGCAGCTTAGTCCGCTAAACGGTAGTGAACTTGACAATGTTGTTGATATTGTTACCGAACAGGGACTAAAAGATAGAATCAGAGAGCGCATACTTAGGGCCAGCTGAATAAATCTAAAAACCTTGTTGGGTAAGAATTTTAGACTTTTTGGATATCAAAAAGTACCATATCTGGGAGTGAGCGGGGGGAAAATTCCGGGACTTTTTCCCTGAAAAACCCCACACCCCACACCCCACACCCCACACTCTGTTCCCACGAAAACCTTTTTCAGCAAACCCTAAATAGCTGGGCAAAAAATCAAGAAAAACAGCAAAAAAGCGCAGTTACCCCCTTGACAAATAGCCAAAACTAGGCATTAGTTAAATTTAATTATTTTTTAATAAAAACCGCTTTCTATCACCAGAAAAAGCTATCGGTAGATTTTTATCAGAGTAATGTAATCATCTTTACAGCTATCGGGGATCAAAGGATGTTACGGTGAAGGAGCGATGACAAACCCACTTTAAGATCACCCCGATTGCTATGGCACAGATTCTCGATCCCCTCCCCAACGGCAAGAAAAATAGTATTCTTTGTTGCTATGTCAATGCGACCAATCATATTCAAATTGTTCGCATCACCAATATTGCTAACTGGTATTTTGAAAGGGTGGTTTTCCCGGGGCAGCGTTTAGTATTTGAGACCCTAGCGGATGCTTTCTTAGAGATTCATACGGGGATGATGGCCAGTGCCATCCTTTCCGATAATATCCCCTGTGAACGCCTTTATATCAGCGATGGGGATGACGATGACTCCGATGGTCAACTAGAGGGGGAAATATTCTACCCCCATTCCCTAGAGGAAAGTCAAGGGGCGAAAATTGACAATACCGTACCGTTTGGTTTAAGTTTAGCTTCCGCCTAGCTAATAAACTAATCTGATAATTCCCCTCGCACG
The DNA here is from genome assembly GCF_020245865.1 of Microcystis sp. M169S2. Lineage (NCBI taxonomy): Bacteria > Bacillati > Cyanobacteriota > Cyanophyceae > Chroococcales > Microcystaceae > Microcystis > Microcystis sp. M169S2. The sequence goes on along the minus strand of NZ_JADBUB010000004.1, from coordinate 11,386 downwards.
AGAATCACAGTGCAATTAACGGCACGGGCAATCGTCGAGGGGATATTGCCATTTAATAACTGATTGAGCAAGCTTTCTCTAGATGCACCCAAAAGCACCAAAGAACAATCCTCCGATTCTACCAGATTAATTACCGCCTCGGCCGGAGAGGCCGAACGAATCGGTAAAGGCACAATCGGCTGTGCGATCGCTTTTTGTAAAGATGCTTGTAAAACTTCCAAAATAGACAGATCTGGCAGTAACTCCGTCGGAGAATAGATTTTACATAACCAAAGTTTGGGATGATCCGAAGACTCGGACAAAGACAGCAAACTAGGCAATAATGCTAAGGCGCGTTCGGCATTGGGACCGCCGGCGGTGGGAATCAGCCAAATCCTTTCCCGATTAGGATCGTTGGGAAAACAATCCTTTGTTCCCAATTTTACCAAGATGGTTTCACAGGGGGCCTGAGCAATCAAAGTATCGACTAAAACCCCAAAAATCGCCCCAGTGGTGGATCTTTCCCCCGTCCAACCCATAATTAATAAATTGCTGTGTCGTTCGCGAATCGTGGCCAAAATCCCTTCGGCGATATCCTGAGCCACCGAAATTTGTGTATGAACAGAGATATTCTGCTGTCGCGCTAATCTTTCCAGACGATGAAGTAATTTGCGTCCTTCCCGCGTATCTACCCGGACTTCCGCCGGAGAACTAAGACGAGGCACAGTAATCACATAGAGACAATCTATCTCATAATTGCGTTCACGGGCGATCGCGGCGGCAATTTTAAACAAAGCGGTAGCGGTGTCAGGATTGGCAATAGGTAATAAAATCCGACCTATTCCCACAGCCGGGGAACGAGTTTGATAAACCACATAGGAAGGGGTACTGCGTTGGGGCAGTTGACAAACTCCCCCTAATTGATCAGCTTCCACCCGGATAATATCGGTGCGGGTGATGATCCCCACCAGTTTTTGACCATCGGTAACGGGTAAACGGGAAAGCTGATAGCGATTTAACAGAAATAAAACATCGCTTAAAGCTGCTTGGGGAGCCACCGTAATCGGATTGGGAGTCATGATCTCCCGTAGGACGGTTTGACTGTTTTTTGATCGCCATTTATCCAGATCACTTTGGGTAAAAATCCCCAATAGTCGCCCCTGTTCCACCACCGGAAAACCGCGATGATGGGAACGAGACATAATTTTCACCACTTCCCCTAGGGGTAAATCCGCCGGCAGAATTTCCACCTGCGATTGCATCACATCTATAGCCGACAGATGGGCCAGCACATCATTAGCAGGGGTTTCCTCGTTGAGAATAATACCACTAGCGGAAAGTAAATGCTGATAGAGGGAACCGGGGCGAATGCTTTCGGCAGTGATATAAGAAACGGCACAGGTCAACATCAGGGGCAACACAACATTAAAATTGCGATGCAGTTCAAAGACAATAACGATCGCCGTTACCGGAACCCTGACTACTCCCGTAAAAAAAGCCCCCATACCGGCTAAAGTATAACTAGCTTCGTTGCCGAAACCCATAATTTTCGTCTCGATTCCCCCCACCAGAAACCCCAAACAGGATCCCAACACCAAAGCGGGGGCGAGGAGTCCTCCCGGAGCGCCAGAACTGTAGGAGATCATCGTCAGGAAAAAATAGACCACAAAAGCGAGGGCGGTATTCTGCCAACTTAATTCCCCTGCCAGCAAAAATTCGCGTAAACCCGTATTATCTCGGAAAAAGTCGGGTAAAAAAGCCACTACCGTTCCCGATAAGCAACTGACCAGACCGATACGCCAAGCCAGAGATAACCGCCAACGCCGCTGCATCTGGCTACAAAAAAGGATGCCTTGATTGAATAAAGCTCCCAATAAGCCCGCTAAAACCCCCAAAAGGCCATAAAAGGGTATTTCTTGGGCAGAGAAGCTAATATTGGCATATTCAGTGATGATCGAGGGGGTATTCTGCAGCATCATCGAAACCACGGCCCCGGTAAAGGAAGCCACGATCGCCGTTTCTAGGGTCATACTGGAAACATCGCGCATTAATTCCTCGATCACAAAGAGGACTCCGGCGATGGGAGTAGTAAAACCGGCCGCTAACCCAGCGGCTGCCCCGGCTGCGATCATCTGACGACGGTGATCGGGACTGGTGGGCAGCCAGACGCTTAACTGGGCTGCTAGGGCTGCCCCGATGTGTACCGTGGGGGCGCGACGACCAAGGGTTAAACCACCGCCAAGGATCAGGATCGCCCCGATCATTTTTACGACGGCAACGCGCCAAGACAGGGGCAAAGGATATTTAGCTAAGGCCGCTTTTACTTGGGGAATACCACCCCCGGCGGCCGCGGGGGAGAAGTGTTCGACAATCCAACCGGCACTGTAACCGAGCAGAAAACCGCCGAGGGGCAAAACTAGGAAAGGAGAGGAATTGGCTACTAGATGCACCCGCCAACCACCTAACCAACCGATGCCCAATTTCAGGATAATAGCGGCAAGGGCGGAGAGAATTCCGATTAAACAGGCGACCAGTAAAGCATAACGACTATCGGTGGCGCTACGTCCGAAGTGTTGGGATTTAAACCACTGACGGAGGTTTTGGTGACGGGCAAAAAGTCCCATAATTATCAGGGAGAATCAAGGCAATGGCGGAGCGAGGATTTATTTCGGGTTGGCTGAATAAATCTAAAAACCTTGTGGGATAAGACTTTTAGACCTTTTTGAAATCCAAAAGTGCCGAGACCGGGAGTACTCAGGGGGAAAATTCCGGGACTTTTCCCCTGAAAATTAGGTAATTGACTACCTGAAAATCGGTAAAACCCTACACCCTACACCCTACACCCTACACCCTGCTCCCACCAACAAACTTTTTCAGCAAACCCTAATTATGTTAATTTGCCTCAAGTGCCGAAGCTCTTATCATATTTTTTAGCTAATGTCAATAAAGTTATGAAACGATTTCTCTTATTATTTTGTGTTCTCGTCAGTTTTTTGGTATTTATCAGCCTTCAAATCGATTTTTCCTTGTCCGCACTAGCTCTAACTCGACAACAGTCAGAAGGACCGGGGCAGCTGTTGTATCAATCCCGTCATAGTTTGCGCGATGATACTGGTAGTCCTTGGCAGGTGGTGTTATTCAAACGAGTTAAAGATGGGGAAACGGTAGAAATTAGTTTGCGCTTGGTGGGATTTCCAGAGGGGATTGAGTTTCTTCACCCAGAAAGATTAACGATAACCACTGCTAAAGGGCAAATTTTAGCGGCTGAGGATGCTTTTGCCCAAGAATCACCCGCAGCTAACGTTGGTCAATACAAGATGCAGGATATCTTAGCGCAGCTACCCGTTACCGAAGCGATCGAGCTTTCCCTCCCCCTAGACAATCCCCGCTCTCTCAGTATCCCTACTCCTGTACTTTTGGAATGGCAAAGTCTGCTTTTTTCCGTAAATGGGGGAAATCCCAATCACCGACGATAAAAAAATACTCAATTAGCAAAAGTTTCAGCTATTACCACTACAAGAAAATCACTCTCGGACAAATTCAATTGCCTGACTACAGTTCTAAAGCTTCATAGATGTACAATTTATTCAAAAAACCGACGCTGCTGAATTGATAACTAGGTAAAGGGGGAGGGAACGATAATTCCGTTTGATAAACGCTGAAAATGAGAAAATTCTTTCTAGATGTGTTAGTGGTGATCGCTTCTTGTAAAAAAGGATGACCCGTATCCACCAACATTTTACAGTAACCCCGTAAGAGAGCTTGCACCTCGGGGGAAGCTTGCGCCCGAGCGCAGACATTATCCTTAAGATAGCTAGTTAACCTCTGGGAAGCGTATTGTTCGTAATCTTGACGATTAGGGTTAGTTGTCAGCAATATACCCGCAATTCCCCCTAAAACCACTCCTAACACCATTCCCCCTAACCGCGCCAATTTCATAAGCTCTCAAATCATCACTCACTTACCCTAACGATAGCCCGAAATAGGATAAAAAACCTGTTGTCAATCATTCGTCTTGTGCTATACTTAAAAAGGTGTGCGGCGAGCGTAGCCAAGTGGTTAAGGCAGTGGATTGTGGTTCCACCATTCGGGGGTTCAAGTCCCCTCGTTCGCCCTCTTTTCAAGACCCTCGATTTCAGGCTAGGCTAAAATTCGCACTAAATCAACTTCCTTTTTGTAGTAGTTCTGCTGATGTGAGCAAACAGAGAACTGAAAACTCAAATCTGATGCCTAATAGCTGTATCCCGTCTCGACTGGGAAATTAATTTTGCACGACTACTTACTTTCTCACCTAGCCCGAGCTTTTATATTAACTAATTCAGAGGATAATTACCGTGAAAACAGCGAAATATCCCGAAAAAATTGCCGCTCTCTGGACAACATTCCTCTTGGGAACCCTATTTCACACCCAACTGGGGTTAATGCCACTCTTCCATGGTCAATCGATCGTCGAGAGTCATCAAACCAGCAATCTCGATCCGATTTTCTGGGGAATGTTGCTCTTTTTTTTGCTGCCAATGTTAGCGATTATCGGGGTCAATTTTAGCGAAAGTCGCTCCTTGAGAAAAACCCATTTCTGGCTAACAATTCTCTATTCTATCTTAAATTTAGCCCATCTCATCGCTGATCTTCTGGTCAGACCGATCGCTTGGTATCAAATCGCTCTCATGGCAATTTTATTGATCATCGGACTGATTTTAAATCTAGTTTCCTATCAATGGCTGCGGTTAGCGATCGCCCATCCGCGCCATCTCTCGGAAAATCATTAGCAGTGCCAAGATCAAAGAGTAGCCGGTTGACTAACTGATTCACACAAGAGGAAGCCTTTTGATCTTAAGTTGGTGCTTATTAGGGCAAAAGCAAGCTTAAACCAGATCTAAAGCGATTTTTTCGGAGAATTTAGCTTAAAAACTCTAATTAATTCCTATTATTCTCCAGATCAGCCCCTAAGTTGCCCCTGTTTCCGGGCTGACGCTGCCACCACATCTGACCAAGTGCGGATCTTTTTAGCTATGATGGTTCAGAAGCAAGCCAATAAAGGGAACTTTCGTGGCTGGTTATTCATCAAAAAACTCCTGATCGGAGGAGTTAAGTAGACGATATAGTTCAGATTAACGGCAAATATTGGTTAATAGTAATAACGAGGTAATTATTTTGATGAAATCTCTCATTCGTTGGACGGCAACCCTTGGTTTAGTAGGGACGACAATGTTGACTTCGCTGCTGGGCAGCTATTCTAAAGCACTCGCTTTACCGGAAGAACAAATCGTCAAAACCTTGCAGTCTGTACCTGTCTTCGCTATTGCTGATGATCAAGGAGTCCCCTTAATTGCCGTGGGAGAAAAAGAACAGAAATTCACGGGAGTTTTTATCAGTAAGCAGGACGCACAAAACTTTTTTGAACGACTGAAAAAAGAGAATCCTGAAGTGGCCAGCAAAGTTAAAGTTCAGGCTGTTTCTTTGGCGCAAGTTTATAAAATGCAAACCAGTCAAACCGAACAAAATCGTTTAATTGTCGATTTTGTTCCCAAAGAGTCGGAAGTAGAATCGGCGAAAAAACTGCTCAGTGAAAGAGGTCAACAATATCAAGGTGGTGTACCTTTATTTGTGCCGAAAGCGGGAAAAGAGAGTAATTTTCTGGTAATCAGTCGCAATAATCAGGATTTTATTCCTTTCTTCTTTGAAAAAGCCGCCGCTTTGCAAATGGTAGAACAATATAAAAAAGCTAATCCCGCCGAAGCAGCCACGGTGAAAATTGATGTTATTCCCTTAGAAAGTGTCATCGCCACCCTACAACAAAGTAACGATGAAGCTTTAACTAAAATTCTCCTCTATCCTAGCCAAGAAACGATTGATTTTATCCGAGCAAATAGCAACCAAAATGCTCCCAACCAAGCGCCGGCAAATCAGCCACGCCCTAATAATAATACCAATAATCCCCCCGCCCCCAATCGTTAAGCCTTGTGTCTGCTAGTATTTCTGGTCAAGAATTAAGTCAATGGCGCCAACAGGCGATCGCTGATTTAGAGCAAGCGCAACTATCTCCGAAAGAAGTGGATATCTTTCTGCAAGCAGTGACAGATTTAGATACTCTTTCCCTGCGCTTACAATCCTTTCGGGAACGAGAAAAAATCCCCTTGAGTTATTCCTGGTCGGAAATTACTGAACGCTGGCAAAAACGCCTGCAAGCAAGGGTTCCCTTGCAGTATTTGCTCGAATCGGTGGTCTGGCGTAACTTTACCCTGAAAGTCTGCCCGGGGGTCTTAATTCCTCGTCCCGAAACCGAGTTATTAATCGATATCGTTGGAGAAACCGTCAGAGGAGACGACGGGGGAATCTGGGTAGATCTGGGAACCGGTAGCGGTGCGATCGCTATTGGTTTAGCCAGTATCTTGACAAAAGCAGAGATATATGCTATTGATTACAGTCAAACGGCTTTAGCGATCGCCAAAGAAAATATCATCAAGACGGGTTTTGCCGACAGAATTATCTTAAAACAGGGTTCTTGGTGGACACCCCTAGAGAAGTGGAAAGGACAGATTAGCGGTATGCTGTCCAATCCTCCCTATATTCCCAGTGCAGAAATCCTCGACCTACAAATTGAAGTGCGGGAACATGAACCCCGTTTGGCCCTCGATGGAGGTGAAGACGGATTGACCGCGCTGCGCTATCTAGTGGCCACTGCTCCCGATTATCTGCGATCGGGAGGCCTTTGGCTAGTGGAAATGAGAGCCGGTCAAGGGGAAAAAGTAGTGCAAATGCTGGAAAATCAGGGCAATTATCGACAAATTCAGATTATTAACGACCTAGCAGGTTTCGATCGCTTTGTTTTGGCCGAGCGAATTTAGCGCAATGTCCCCGCTTCGCAGTCCCGCAGCCAGAGACGCACCGCTTGGCCGATAGTCCCTTGACTGGTTTCTAGGGGAGGTAAGGGGACTTGAGCGGGTTCAAGGGAAGCTAATTGACTGTAAACCGTCACTAATCGCCATCCTTCCCCAGTTTTAGTTAAAAATAACCAATGATAATTCTGGAGAGTGACAGAGCGATTTTTACTATACTGACGCTCTAAAGTCGTAAAAAAAACCTGTTGAGTGTCATCGGCAATTTGACCGGAATATTGACTAGCACTTAAAGGTAGGGGTGCAAATTCGGGACGACCGGCAATAATCACAAAAACCGGTGTAGATAATTCTTGATCGATTTGGGAGCGGGTAATAACTCGGTTAGCATAACTGGGTAAATCTGACAAGAGGCGATCGACTAAAAGATTTAAATCCTCTGGACAGCTAGAAAGAGGACGACTAACGGCCGGGAAGTTAATCCCGAAAATAACCAGTAATACCCCTAAATATCGGCTAATTCTTGACAAATTTTTGCCCATGCTATTTTTGGCTCCTCCGCACCGGTGATCGGTCGTCCAATTACTAGATAATCAGCCCCAGCTTTAAGCGCTTGGGCCGGAGTCATCACCCGACTTTGATCCCCTTTGATTGACCAGGAGGGACGAACTCCGGGGCAAACTAAGAGAAAATCCTCTCCACAGACGCGACGCAATTGCGCCACTTCTTGGGGAGAACAAACCGCCCCATCAATTCCCGATTCTTTGGCCAATAATGCCAGATTTAAGGCATATTCCGATAGTTCTAGGGAAATTTTGAGGTCGAGGGCTAATTCGCGGGCGTTAAGGCTGGTTAAAACGGTGATAGCGAGAAGTTTTGGCGGCGATAGCAGGTCAGAGATGGCCCCCTTAGCCGCCGTCAGTGCTTGCCGTCCGGCCGCTGCGTGGAGGGTGAGTAAATCCACTTGATAGCGACTGGCGGAACGACAGGCCCCGGCGACCGTATTGGGAATATCATGGAATTTGAGATCGAGAAAGATCTTTTTTTGTCTTTCTTGCAGAATCCCTAGAATTTCTGCATCGCTACTGACAAATAATTCTAGTCCCACTTTCCAAAAATTGACTTCCGGCAACAGATCGAGCAGTGCGATCGCTGATTCTAAATCCGGCACATCGAGAGGAACAATAATTCGGTCTGAGTTGGTCATATTGGGGCGATACAGTGGGGGTGTGGGGTGTGGGGTGTGGGGTGTGGGGAGAGGGAAGCGGGGAGAAGGAAGTGGGGAAGTGGGGAAGTGGGGACGGAGTTTAAAGGCAGTACAGCTTAAATCAGAGAAAAATCCAATCGGCAAAAGTGGCAGCCTGTCCGCAGTAAATGCCATCACGATCGATGATATTCCAAACGATCGCTTTTTCGATGCGAAATAGTTGACCATTTTTCGTGATCCTTACCCCGTGATAATCGTTGATATAGCCCTGTTTTTTGACTAAATCCAGCATTTTTTGGCGTTCTTGGGCGGGTTCCTCTCCCTCTACCGTTGCTCGCGAAGGAGTTGCTAATAATTCTTGCCAAGTTAAACCCCAGAGATCGAGGGCGCAGCGATTACCATAATTGAAGATCGGATTAGTTTGTGTACCGTGGGAAACTAGCACAAAAGGGGCATAAAAGAGCATTTTACTCTGTTCTTTGCCAGTACCGATCCAGGGTAAAAGCGATCGCCCGATTAACTGTTCATAACTATCCAGCAGCAATTCTGTCCAAGCTATAATAGCTAAATCTTCCCAAATTTCCATAAAATTATCTTGAAAAACTGGTTTAATCTTCCCTTTGCCAATATTTATAGGCCGCGTAGGCTAAAGTAATCACTCCCGTCAGAATTGCCGACTCATCCACTAAAAATTCCGGATGGTGAAGGGGGGGATTGAGGAGGTGAGAAGAACCCACTCCCAGACGGAACATTGTCCCCGGGGCCTGTTGCAAATAAAGGGAAAAATCCTCGGCCCCCATGGAGGGTTCCGAGAGAATTAAAACCCGATCCTGTCCCCAAGCTTCTAAACCAGCTTCTTCCACCAAACGGGTTAAAAATTGGTCATTTTGCACCGATGGCACACCCCGGCGATATTTTACTTGACATTTTGCGTTATAGGTGCTACAGACATTCGTGACCAAACTCTCGATCCATTCCGGGAGATGGGCGTGGGTTTCTGGGTGCAGCGATCGCACGGTTCCCGCCATGCGTACCTGATCGGCGATGACGTTGGGGGCGCGACCACCGCTAATCTGGCCGATGGTGAGGACAATGGGACGCAAAGGGTTTTGAGTCCGACTAATTGCCTGTTGCAAAGTGGTGATTACTTGCGAGGCGATCCAGATAGCATCGATCGCCTCGTGGGGCCGGGCCCCGTGGCCGGATTCTCCTTGAATAAAAATCTCCAGATCGTCGGCAGCCGCAGTTAAGGCCCCGTAACGAACCCCGATCGATCGGGCCGGAATCGAGGGGAAAACGTGCAGCCCGAAAACGGCACTGACATCCCGCATCACCCCCTCCCGGATCATCCAACTGGCCCCCTGGGCGATTTCCTCTGCTGGTTGAAAGAGAAAGCGTATTTTTCCCCCCAAAGGTTCCGAAAGACGGGAAAGCACCATCGCCACCCCTAAACCGACGGTAGCATGAACATCGTGACCGCAGGCGTGCATAATCCCCGGTTTGCGGGAAGCAAAGTCTAAATCGGTCTTTTCTTGGATCGGTAGGGCATCCATATCGGCCCGGATGGCTAAAATCCTTCGATCACTGCCTTTTCCCGCCAATTCTCCCTTAACTCCCGTTTTTCCCACCGCTTCCTGCACCGATAGACCACAGGAAGACAAAACCCCGGCAATATAGGCGGCAGTTTGATATTCTTGCCCGCTTAACTCTGGATTCGCGTGAATGTGGCGGCGAATCTCCACTAATCGGGGTGCGAGACTCTCGGCTATGTTTTTAATCTCGGAGAGCATGAAACCAGTTTTACAGTATCTTTAGGGTTAATCATAGAGCATTTTTTACCTGAAAATTGGGCTTGGCTGATTTTCAGTCTCAACTGTCTTCTCGGCACTCTTTCAACCCAGGACTAAGCTAATTTGTCAAGAGGATACGGGAGTTACTATTCATCTCTTGATTCGGTAACACCTCTTGAGAGAATATTCCAGCTATGATAGGAAACAGTGTCTAGTTAGGAAAAAAACATGGTTCAGTCTTCCGAAAAAATTGAAGTTAAGTACGGGGAAAGAGAAATTGCCGAAGGAACATTAATTACTTTCCCTAATCCACGTCCTGGCAGAAATTATGATATTCAGATCACCCTGCCTGAATATACCTGTAAATGTCCCTTTTCCGGTTATCCCGATTTTGCCACTATTTATCTTAGCTACGTTCCCGATCAAAAGGTGATGGAATTAAAGGCGATTAAACTTTATATTAATAGTTATCGCGATCGTTATATTTCTCACGAAGAAGCAATTAACCAAATTTTAGATGATTTGGTGGCCGCTTGCGAACCCTTGCAGATGAAAGTTAAGGGGGATTTTCATCCCAGGGGTAACGTTCATACCGTGGTGGAGGTGATGTATAAAAAAGAATAGCATAATTGTCTAGTTTGGGGATGGGTTAGCCCCCATCTCTAGCTGTTCTAGTTTTTGTTGTTCAAGTTTTTTGCTGTCCTTGTTTTCAATACTTATTTTAAAATTGTCCTCTATACTTAGAGCTTGAATCTTATCGTTAAGAGTTGGTTGATTGCCTTTGACTGCTGCTAGGTAAACTGCCCGCGCATTTAAATTGCTTATTGAGATGAGGCAAGAGGCAAGAGGCAAAATGGAGAATAAATCATCAGTTTTTAATAACCAGATTTAGTATAAGTAGGGCTGGCTGAATAAATCTAAAAACCTTGTTGGATAATATTTTTAGGCTTTTTTGCAATCAAAAACTGCCAGCCCTTGGCGTGATCTACACCCCACACCCTGCCCCCGGGAAAAACTTTTTCAGCAAACCCTAAGTAGAATTCAAATCACCCCCAGTGAGGAACTAGCCATGAAATCCTTTGCCCTTCTTACCACCGTCAGCCTAATCAGCCTTTCCACCCTCGCGACTGTTCGCCCCGTCATGGCGCTAGAGAGCCGACAACCAGCCGAAACCCGGATCGCTCAAGGGAACAATCAAGACGCGATCGGCCACTATAACCGGGGAATTGACTACATCCAACAGGAAAAATACGATCTCGCCCTCGCTGAATTCACCAAAGCGATCAACATTAATCCCCGATACGCCGAGGCTTACCTCAATCGGGGGGTTCTTTACCAACAACAGGGGAAACCTGACCTCGCCCTGTCCGATTTCAATCAGGCGCTCAACATTAATCCCCTATTGGCCGAGGCTTACTACAATCGGGGGGTTCTTTACCAACAACAGGGGAAACCTGACCTCGCCCTGTCCGATTACAATCAGGCGATCAACATTAATCCCCGATTGGCCCTGGCTTACAACAATCGCGGGTTTCTTTACGCCGGACAGGGGAAACCCGACCTCGCCCTAT
>NZ_JADBUB010000039.1:0-39828 GCF_020245865.1 Microcystis sp. M169S2 | reverse complement strand
CCTTATCCTGACTTGATTTCAGTTTTTTCTTTGTCAGTAAGGGTGTCAACAAGGAATATTACAGATTGTTAACCGAGTCTTGAAAGCCATGTGCGACAAAGGTTTGAAATGTTAAGAAAGATGTGACTAAAGGACAGCTTAATAAGGGGGGTGTCTGACAACTTTTAACGCCTACCTACTTAAATCTATTGCTCCAAATAAGCCAGTGCCTCTTCGATATCTAATAGTGGACTCTGCTGTGCCTCATCCATCGCTTGGTTAAGGCAGTAGTCTTCTATTGCTTCGGTGAACTCTTCACAAGACATATCTTCTTGGGGAAATACTTGTCTCCATAGTTCAATCGGAATAACAACGGCTTTGGGTTGTCCGTTTTGGTCAGTTAGGTATTCTATTGAAAGCATAGACAAGACTTGTCAAGTTTGATAAGTCTATGATATAGCACTACGCGATTACATTAGAAAACGGGTTTCTCAAAGAAACCCGTTTTCTGGAGCTTGTTATGCTTATTTCCTCCCGACCGGGCCAGAGCGGGAATCAAAACTATAATTAGAATGATTAAACCCCAACCATAACCCCGCCTCGATAACCGATAGCCGATAACCGATCGCTAAACATGGATCCATCTTTCGCCCTTACTCTGCAAATTGTCATCACTGTGGTGGCGGGGATTACAGCCCAAGTCATTGCCGAATACCTGAAAGTTCCCAGTATTGTCTTCCTGCTTATTTTTGGGATTGCTTTGGGGTCCGATGGTTGGGAAATTTTACACCCCCAAAGTCTGGGAATTGGTTTAGAAGTCCTTGTTGCTCTCTCTGTGGCGATTATCCTATTTGAAGGCGGTTTAAGCCTAAGCGGACGGGAATTAGGGCGAGTTTCTGGCAGTTTACGCAATCTTGTTACCCTCGGTACTTCCATCACTCTCATCGGTGGCGGTATGGCAGCCCACTGGTTGGGGGAATTTCCCTGGCCGATCGCTTTTCTTTACGCTTCTTTAGTGGTGGTAACTGGTCCGACAGTGATCGGGCCTTTGCTGAAGCAAGTAGCCGTAGATCGACGGGTGGCGACGCTTTTGGAAGGGGAAGGGGTATTAATCGACCCTGTGGGCGCAATTTTAGCCGTAGTGGTGCTAAATACGATTATTGATAGTCATTCCCGCCCCATGGAAATTATCACCGGTTTAACCCTGCGTTTAGGCATCGGGGCGGCGATCGGCATTGCTGGAGGCGGATTGTTAAGTTTTATTATAAAAACTTGCAATTTTCTCACTTTTGAGTTAAAGAATCTCGTGGTTTTAGCGGGAGTCTGGGGGTTATTTGGTTTATCGCAATTTAGTCGCAGTGAATCGGGGTTAATGGCGGTGGTAATGGCGGGAATTGTCCTAAAAGCGGCGGCAGTTCCCGATGAGCGGTTATTAAGGCGTTTTAAGGGTCAATTAACGACTCTTTGCGTGTCGGTACTGTTTATTTTACTAGCGGCGGATCTTTCGATCGCCAGTGTGATCGCTTTGGGTTGGGGCAGCGTCCTGACGGTGTTAGTCTTGATGCTGGTGGTACGTCCCCTGAGTGTGGCTCTGTGTACCCTAAAAAGTGACCTAAATTGGCGACATAAGTTATTTATCGCTTGGGTTGCCCCTAGGGGAATCGTTTCCGCCTCCGTAGCTTCTTTATTTGCCATTTTACTCACCCGTGCCGGTATTAATGGCGGTGAAGCGATCAAAGCTTTAGTCTTTTTAACAATTTTAATGACCGTTTTTATTCAGGGATTAACGGCGCGGTGGGTGGCAAAAGGGCTAAAAATCACTTCTTCTGCGGCAACAGGAGCAGTAATCGTCGGTTGTAATCCCCTAGGTCGCTTAATCGGCTGTTTATTCCAAGAACAAGGGGAAAACGTGGTTTTAATCGATACGGATGCCGCAGCCTGTCAGCAAGCAAAAGAAGAGGGTTTGACGGTGCTGCAGAGTAGCGCACTTGATACAAAAATACTGCAAGAAGCTGGCATCGAATCCATGGGGACTTTTCTAGTTTTGACTAATAATAGCGAGGTTAATCTGGTTTTAGCCCAAAGAGCCAGCGAGGAATTTCATCCTCCCCGGGTGTTGGCTGCCTTTGCGGGAACCCCCAACCCAGATAAAAATAAGGTTAATCAGGTTTTTCTCCCCAGTTTTTCGGTTAAGGAATGGAATCAGTATTTAGACGATAATCAGATTAAATTGGGTAAAACTATCTTTAAGGCCGATGATTTGAGCGAACAACAGACCAGATTAACTAAATTAATCGAAAATGGCGAACTGCTGCCCCTACTATTGCGTCGCGATAATTCCCTACAGGTAGTCACAGAAAGGGAAGAATGGCGCACGGGAGACGAATTAATCTATATTCTGCGCGATTTACGCCCACAACTGCTTAAACGTCTTTCTGGCACCGTCAGAACCCGTTTATCTTTAGAAATCTTACCCGAAGTGGAAATTGTCACCAGTAGATAAGTAATAGGACAAAATTAACTTCTTGGTGAGGATAGGCACTCTGGCAACTTAACTTAGCTAAAAAAAACGGTACACTGATAACTGATAATTGATAACTGATCACTGCTTATGCCTCCTCGTTGGCCCCGTCAACCTGATCGCAAAAACGATCCCGCTTTCCGACGTTTAGATGATCGCATGAATTTCGCCGTTCATGTAGCGGGTTTTTTAGCGATTAATTCAGGGTTGTGGTTTTTTCATATCATTAAATTTTCCGATTGGACTTGGTTAAATCTGTTCACGGGAATTTGGGCTATTCTATTGGTGGGACATTTGATTTATATAGCGGCGATCGCTAACTACTCGGTAACATCCCATGGCTAACACAACTCAGGACATCGAAAATCTGGCGGCCCAAATCGGCGACAATATCTACATTGACGTGGCTAAATGGCATCTCTATCTCCGGGAAGCACATTTACACAGCGTCGTTGCCGAAAAAGTCTTCCCTTTGCTCGAAAACGACAGCTTAAGCGAGAATGCAGTCATGTCTATCCTGCGGGAGATTAAAGTCACCCTCGGAGGTGGTCATCTGCAAGTTTCTCTAGCGGATTTGTTACCCACCAAATGTCAGGTGGATTTAATCGATTTGCTCGAAGAATACCAAAAAAGTTTCTAAAATTTCCCAATAGTATGCCCGATAACTCGCGACTATAGGGTTGGCTGAATAAATCTAAAAACATTGTTCGATAAGTACTGGCCCTTGGAGTGATCCGGGGGAAAATTCAGGGACTTTTCCCCTGAAAATGGCTAAAACCCTACACCCCACACCCCACACCCCACACCCCACACCCTACCCCCACCGAAAAACTTTTTCAGCATACCCTAGTTAGAAATAGTCCCCCAGAAGCAAACCATGGAAATAGGTGTTCCCAAAGAGATTAAAGATCAAGAGTTTCGCGTCGGTTTAAGTCCCAGTAGTGTGCGTGTACTCAATGATCGCGGTCACAGGGTATTTGTGGAAACGGCCGCCGGATTGGGTGCTGGATTCAGCGATGAAGATTACCAAAAATCCGGGGCCAAAATTGTGGAAAAAGCGGCACAAGTTTGGGATAAACCGCTAGTTGTCAAGGTAAAAGAGCCGCTTAAGGCAGAATACGGCTTTTTAAATAAAGAAGCTCTCCTATTCACCTATTTACACCTAGCGGCCGAGCGCTATTTAACGGAAGCATTAATCGAGTCGGGAACAACTGCGATCGCATACGAGACGGTCGAGCTTGCCGATGGTCGCTTGCCTCTCTTGACTCCCATGAGTGTTATTGCTGGTCGTCTTTCGGTACAATTTGGGGCCCGCTATCTGGAAAAACAACAGGGAGGTAGGGGAGTTTTACTGGGGGGTTTCCCCGGGGTGAGTCCTGGACAAGTGGTTATCCTTGGCGGTGGTGTGGTGGGTACGGAAGCGGCCAGAATTGCCATCGGTATGGGGGCAAAAGTAACTATTTTAGATATTAACGTCGAGCGCTTGGCCTATTTAGAGACTTTATTCGGTTCCAGGGTAGAATTGCTTTACAGTAGCCCGGCACAATTAGAAAATGTGGTTCCTAGGGCCGATTTATTGATTGGGGCAGTGCTAGTCTTAGGAAAACGAGCGCCGACGCTGGTTTCTCGCTCTTTAGTCGCCAAAATGAACCCTGGTTCTGTAATTGTCGATGTGGCAGTGGACCAAGGGGGCTGCGTGGAAACTCTGCGGGCCACTTCCCACAGTCAACCGACTTACTTGGAGTCGGGAGTAGTACATTATGGAGTGCCTAATATGCCTGGAGCAGTACCCTGGACGGCAACCCAAGCTTTAAATAATAGTACCCTACCCTACGTTATTAAATTAGCCGACCATGGGGTAAAAGCCTTGGATCAAGATGTTTCCCTCGCTAAGGGGTTAAATGTCGCCAATCATCGGTTAATTCATCCAGCAGTGCGCGAAGTTTTTCCCGATTTGATTTGAGCAGTAATTTAAGGGCTGATGGTGGTATTTTCTAGGGGTTATGAATAAGAATTTATGGACAAGGGATGAGCTGCTGATCGCTCTCAATTTATACTATAAATTTCCCTATGGACAATTCCACACCAATAATCCTGTTATTATCGAAGTCGCTCAAAAGTTACAGCGAACACCATCGGCCCTGGTGATGAAATTATGTAATTTTGGTTCTCTCGATCCCAGGCATCAATTGCGAGGAGTACAGGGGTTAAAAGGTATCAGTAAAGCTGATCGGCAAATCTGGCAGGAGTTCGAGGATAACTGGACAGAATTAGCCCTAGAAAGTGAGGAAAAATTACAGGTTATTTTAGGAGTTATTAACGAACAGCAAGAGGATTTTACCAGACTTGATTTTTCGGAAAATATCAAAACAGAAACTGAGGCAATCAGAAAAGTTAGAATCGGACAAAACTTTTTTAGAAAGACAATTTTAGCCCTATATAACTATCGTTGCTGTATTACAGGAAATCCCATTCCTCTGTTACTAACAGCTAGTCATATATTACCCTGGAGTCAATTTCCTGAACAGCGTTTAAACCCTCATAATGGCTTGTGCCTAGCTCGTACTCATGATACTGCTTTCGATCAAGGTTTAATTAGTTTTGATGAGGATTTAAGATTAATTATTGGCCATGAGATCGAAAAAAAGGCTCAGGATCAAGGTAGCGAGACGTTAGAACTAAATTTTATCAACTATCGCGGTAAAATTTTAAATGTTCCCGATCGCTTTTTACCAGATTTAGATTTTTTAAACTATCATCGCTATCATATATTTCAGGGCTAGAAATGGGATAACTAATAAAAAATCTGCTGTTCGAGGATTTCAAAATATATTGACTATTAAATTGGGTGATGGAGAACAACAAAAACCAGATTGTGATTTGATCATTGCCTAGCTCGTACTCATAATACTGATACTGCTTTTGATCGAGGTTTAATACTAAATCCGTTGAGTACAGGCTAGTTATGAGGAGAGGCAAAAGGCAAGAGGCAAAGGGGAATAAATAATCAGTTTTTAATAACCGGATTTAGTATAATTGGTTATCGCTGATCTTGTGGGTTGGGTTGAAGCATGAAACCCAACGCCTGCATGGGTTACGCTACCGCTAAACCATTCTACAAATAATTGTGCCTCCCTACTTAACGATGATGACAATCCTAGAGAGGATTCTTTTTCCCTATCACTGCATAGAAGGGATCAGCGACCATAATTCCCAACATTTGCAGGAAACTGGGGGTAGTAGCAGGACGAACGATCGCCTGTACTTCCCTAAATCCCGCCACCGATTTAAAATAGGATTTCACTAACGCTACCCGGCCTAAATCGCTATTATCGCGCCAAGCAGCGATCGCTTTTTGATAAAACATACGATTGGAAAAACTAACCACCACCAGACCATTAGGCTTTAAAATGCGATACAGTTCCGCAAAAATCGCCTCTGGATACTGCAAATACTGCACCGACACCGTGATTAACACCGCATCAAAAGAACTATCCTCTAGGGGCAATTTTGGCTGTGCATTCAGGTCCTGGACAAAATAACTATGCAAGCGGGGATTTTTGGCCAACTCCTCCCCATTCATCCCGTGACCTTCGATATGCTCAAATTCCATCTCCTCCGGTAAATGGGACACCCAGCTGCTCATCAGGTCTAAAATGCGCGTATTCGGCGATAATATCTCTCGGTAGAGAGCGGTTAATCGATCGATAAAACCCTCATCCACGTGGGTGACAAAGCGGGGAAAAGCATAAAAATCGCTGTCTTTCGTCGGATCGAGTTTAGTTCTTTCTTCGGGTCGGAGCATTTTTGTCAAGTTAATTTTACTATTCTTAACATACCCCACAGACAGAAAAAAGGGTTAACCGAACTGGTCAACCCCTAGGCTTGGGAACGCGCTGTAAATCTTAGCTTTGAACGACTAGCTTAACGTTAGCGTTTTGCAGACCGCGCTGTTTCACTTCGGATAGGGTTTTGTTCACAGCGTATTTTTGGTTGATCGAGTTGATCAATTCGGTTTGATTGTGTTTTTTGGCTACACCCCAGAGGTCAGCGATTAAATCGAAACTGCCGTCGGTATTGCGAGACCAACCGAGATCATATTCGCCATCGAGAACAGCAACGATGTCAGAGCGAACCCGTTGACCGTTGTAACCACGAACATCGGCTTCGGTTTTCACGCTAATGCCGAGGTCGCGGAGAGAAGCTTTGAGGATTTCGGCATCGGTGATTTTGGTCCGGAGAGTGCTAAAATGAGACATTGGAATTTCCTCTTTGTAGATAAGAATCAACAACAACAGATTGAGAGTTAAAGAGTGCCGCCAAGCGGCTTTGCGAGGCATTGCTAGTCCCTGAGAACTAGCCTTTCATCCCGTTGGGAGCGGGCGAAAGTCTGTTAGAACTCCAATCGCTGGTACTCAGCGACGGAGGCCGAAGCAGGTCGGGCGCGTTGTCTGGCCCAATCACGCAGGGCAGTTACCTGTTCGGTCATGGTGCGAGATAGGGGCAGAGTCGCCTTAATCGCCGCAATAATGTCTAATTGCGTGAATTCGCGATCTTGGGCGAAGGCCTCATACATGGCGGCAATCAGTGCCTGTTCTATTTCCGCACCGGAAAACCCATCGGATACCTTGGCTAACTGCTCCAAATCGAAGCGAGAAATGTCGGAGCGTCGTTTAGTCAGGTGAATATTAAAGATATCTTGTCTTTCTTCGGAATTGGGCAAATCGACAAAGAAGATTTCATCGAAGCGCCCCTTGCGGAGAAATTCCCCGGGTAGCCGTTCAATCCGGTTAGCTGTGGCCATAACGAAGACGGGTGAGGTTTTTTCCTGCATCCAAGTCAGGAAGGAGCCGAAGATGCGGCTAGAGGTTCCCCCATCGGAATCGGCGGATCCTGTACCACCGGCAAAAGCTTTATCTAATTCATCGATGAAAAGAATGGCCGGAGAGATGGATTCGGCAGTTTTTAGGGCATTACGCAGGTTAGCCTCAGACCGTCCCACCATGGAACCATCGTAAACCCGTCCCATATCTAAGCGCAGGAGCGGTAAACTCCAGAGGCGCGAGGTGGTTTTAGCGATTAAGGACTTACCACAGCCTGGTACTCCTAAAATTAGCATCCCTTTCGGTTGGGGGAGTCCGTAACCTCTGGCTCTTTCTGTAAAGGCATTTGAGCGCTGTTTTAACCATCTTTTTAATTCTTCCAGACCGCCGACGGCATTGATGGTCTCGTCCTCTTCAATATATTCTAAGATTCCGTTGCGGCGAATCAGTTGTTTTTTCTCGGAAAGGACGATTTCTACCTCGTCTTCCGTCAATTTGTTCGCTTTTACATGGGCTTTGCGGTAAACTTTTTCGGCTTCATCTTTGGTTAAGCCCAAGGCCGCTTTCAGGAGTTTTTCTCGAACCTCTGTGGTGGTACGACGATTTTGATTTTTGCCTAGGTGTTGCGAGAGAACTGTATCTAACTCTCCCATGTCCGGCAGGGGAAAATCTAGAACTACCACGTCTTTCTCTAGTTCTATGGGGACTTCTTGCAGGGGAGACATTAAAATAATGATTTTTTCGGTTCCTTTAAAGCTGGCGATCGCATCTCTTAACCAGCGATTGACCGGAGCAGAAGTGATGAACGGATGCAGGTCTTTGAAGATGTAGATACCCGCTTCCCGTTGACGCACTACCCATTCGATCGCCGCTTCTGGCGACACGGTATTATGTTGACTGGTTTGGCGCGGTTGACCCAGTTCGATCATGCCGTGGGTGACAGTCCAGACAAACACCCGTCGATGTTGTGTATTTAGTTGGGCTATTTTGCTGATGGCTTCTTCCGCCCTTTCCTCCTCGGAGGTGACGAGGTAAATCAGGGGATACTGAGCCTTGACGAGAATTTCTAGCTCTTCTTTCATAACATCGACCCTATTTGTGATAACGGTTTTGACCTTGGGCGGCTGATGGCTGTAGATACCTTGTTCGACTACTGAGAGTTTAGCAGGGAACTAAGGCTGCTTCTCCCTCTGTGGTTCCTTGAGCGCCAACGGGTTCGGGAACTTCGATCGGGAACTCGTCGCCCACTATTGCGGGCTGGCGTTTGATCGACCTTAGCCGATCTTCTTTCATTACTAAGGCGGCATCACACTCGGGACAGACATGAACCTGATAGGTTTTGCCATAGGCGGCGGCTTCGATTTCTTCTACCTTTTCGGGGTATTTTAGGTAGAAAGCGACCGCTTTTTCCACCAGACCTGACATCGATTCTTCATCTATCGCAGCCCTTATTTTTAGTTGACGATGGACTCCAGGGGGAAGGTACAGTGTGACTTTTTGCTTGTCTTGCATATCACTAAATTGGTTTACCCGGGTATGTGTCCTTACTATAACCACTGTCTTTCCCTCCTGTCAAGACGGTAAGCTGTTATAACAGCATAATTGTAACATTTCTTTACAATTGGTAGGTGTGGGGTGTAGGGTGTGGGGTGTAGGGTGTAGGGTGTGGGGTGTGGGGTGTGGAGAGAATAAAGCTGCCTTTTGCCTTTTGCCTTTTGCCTTTTGCCTTTTGCCTTTTGCCTTTTGCCTTTTGCCTTTTGCCTTTTGCCTTTTGCCTCCTGTCTCCTGTCTCCTGTCTCCTGTCTTTTGCCTCCTGAATTCAGCCAACCCTAATTACTATTGATGCGACTTAAAAAAGCTTGTAGGCGCTCGCTGTGGGGATGATTAAAGAAGGTGTCGGGATCGCCTGCTTCTTCGATCACACCTTGATTAAAGAACAAAACCTTGTTAGAGACTTCCTTAGCGAACTGCATTTCGTGGGTGACGACTACCATAGTCATACCGTCATTGGCCAATTGACGCATAACGTTTAACACTTCCCCGACTAATTCCGGATCCAGGGCCGAAGTGGGTTCATCAAATAAAATCACCTCTGGTTTCATGCAGAGACTGCGAGCGATCGCCACCCGTTGTTTTTGTCCTCCCGATAATTGGTCGGGATAAACATCGGCTTTTGGTGCTAATCCCACCTTTTCCAGATAATGAATTGCCGTATCCTTAGCCTCATTTTCCGAGTGGTGTAACACTTGCTTGGGCGCTAACATCAAGTTTTGTAAAACGGTGAGATGGGGAAAAAGATTAAAGTGTTGAAACACCATACTTACCCGGCTGCGTAACTTGCGGAGGACTGATTGATTTAACTTCGGGGAAGAGATGTCAATTCCCATCACCTCCAAGCGGCCGCCGTTAATTGTTTCCAAACGATTGAGACAGCGTAAAAAGGTACTTTTGCCGCAGCCAGAGGGACCGATTACCGATACCACGTCCCCTTGATAAAGAGTGCCTGTAACTCCTTTAAGTACCTCTAAAGAGCCGTAACTTTTGCGTAAACCTTCACTGACAATCACAGGGGTGGTAGTGGTCATAATATCCTCTCGTAAAAAATTTTACATTCTGTATAAAAGTATCCAGATTAGTTTCTGCTAGATTGTATCCTTGACGACATTTTATCAAGAGGAATAATCATAATACTCAAATAGTCTCTCTACATCTGTCTTAGGTGGCAAGTAGGGCGAAATCCGTAACTTAATTGAGTAAAAAAATCAAGGAGAAAAAATTAAAAAATGATTAAATTTTGGCGAGGGCGGGCGGTACAGAGAGTTATCTTTGCCTTGTTAGGATTAGTCTTGGCGCTTGGATTAAGTGTTATTCCCGCTTTTTCCCAGACTCCTCCTAATCCTTTTCGAGTCGCCACAGAAGCAACTTTTCCACCCTTTGAATTTCAACAAGGGGGACAATTA
The DNA here is from genome assembly GCF_020245865.1 of Microcystis sp. M169S2. NCBI lineage: Bacteria > Bacillati > Cyanobacteriota > Cyanophyceae > Chroococcales > Microcystaceae > Microcystis > Microcystis sp. M169S2. The sequence goes on along the minus strand of NZ_JADBUB010000039.1, from coordinate 29,545 downwards.
ACCGGGTTTGATATCGATTTAATGCGAGCGATTGGGGAGGAAGCCGATCTCAACATTGACTTTAGAAATTTACCCTTTGATGGCATTATTCCGGCTCTACAAGCGAGAACAGTAGAAGCCGCTATTAGTGGCATGACCATCACCGCCGAACGCGCTCAAGCGATTTCTTTTTCTCGACCTTATTTTAGGGCTGGTTTAGCGATCGCTGTTCGGGAAGATAATAAGACGATTAAAAATTTTGAAGACTTAAAAGGCAAAAGAATTGCCGTCCAAATTGGCACTACGGGAGCCTTAGAAGCGACAAAAATACCGGGGGCAACAGTTAGTCAATTTGACTCGGCCGCTTTAGCTTTGCAGGAATTAATTAATGGTCGAGTTGAGGCGGTAGTTAACGATAAACCCGTGACTTTGTATGCAATTAAACAAGCGGGTTTAAGGAGAGTAAAAGTAGTCGGAGAATTATTAACAGAGGAATTCTACGGGATTGCTTTACCCAAAAATTCCCCCTATCTCCAGTTAATTAATGATGCTCTCGGTCGAGTCATAGAAAGTGGTCGGTACGATGCTATTTTTCGGCAATGGTTTGGAGAAAAACCGCCAGAATTACCCTTAGTTGCCCCAGCTTTAAATAATTTACAGGAATCAAGTTTTAACTGGGGAGAATTATTCTATAACCTGATTGTGAAAGGGGTTCCCTGGACAATTCTGTTAACGGTTCTGTCTTTTCTTTTCGGTTTAATCGGTGGAACTTTAGTGGCCATTGCCCTGATTTCTCCCTACAAATGGTTAAAAACAATTTGCCGCATCTATGTGGATTTCTTTCGGGGAACACCGATGCTGGTGCAATTATTCTTGATCTATTTTGGTTTGCCCGGGTTGTTCCGAGAAATTGGCTTAAATATCGACTTAGATCGTTTACCGGCGGCCCTATTTGCCCTAAGTTTAAATGTAGCGGCCTATTTAGCTGAAATTATGCGCGGCGGTATTCAATCGATCGATAATGGTCAATGGGAAGCTTGTTCTAGTCTAGGAATGTCCCCAGTGCAAACCATGCACGAGGTGATTTTTCCCCAAGCTTTTCGCCGGATGTTGCCACCGTTGGGGAATGAATTTATCACCCTAATTAAAGATACCAGTTTAGCGGCAGTAATCGGTTTTGAAGAATTATTCCGGCAAGGTCAGTTAATGGTAGCCACTACCTATAAAGCTTTCGAAATTTATATCGCTGTTGCTTTAGTTTATTTGGTTTTAACTACCCTTTCCTCCGTGGTATTTAAGCGCTTAGAGATTTATATGGATCCCCTACATAAATCTAAACAGGAACAGAAAGCCTAGGGGCAACAGATGGGAACTGTTAACTAAGGCAGGAAGTAGTTAGATATGTGCAGTTAGCAGAAAACGGGTTTCTCGGAGAAACCCGTTTTCTGTGGGTTACTCAGATTTTCTGTCCGAATGCTTCGCCCCTACTTTTTCAGCAAACCCTAGGTAATTGACCACCCCTAAGTCAATACACTTGTACTATATTTGCCCCAGAAAATTCCAGAAAAGGAAATGAGGGTAAAAAGGGAAAAAAAGGGGAAAAGGGTTACAAAGTCCTCCCAGCACCGCACACCACCCGAAAACCGACGTTGCTGCGGTTGACGCGGCGGGCGTAATTGACGCGGTAAGCGGAACGGCAGTTATATGGATACCCGTACCAAGAACCGCCCCGCAGAGGAGAACGATAATCATTCCCCTTTTCTGTCCAGGCACTGCCAATCGTGCCAAGTATCGGCACACCATTCGCAGACATTGCCGTGCATATCGTACAGTCCGAAGGCATTGGGGGAAAATTGTCCCACGGGAGTCGTTTGTTGTCGATATTCTCCTTTGGGTTCATCGGCGTAGGTTCCGCTGGCACGGTAGTTGGCCAATTTTCCCGTAATGGTTTCCCCAAAGTAAAACGGGGTGGTGGTTCCAGCACGACAAGCGTATTCCCATTCCGCTTCACTCGGTAGTCGGTATTCCTGTTTTGTTTCCCTTGATAGTCGTTTACAAAATTCCGTTGCTTGATACCAGTTGACTCTTTCTACGGGTAGCTCATCCCCTTTGAAGTTAGAAGGGTTTGTCTCCAGGTCGATATCTATTTTAGCGGTTGCGGCGATCGCTTTCCACTGGGCCTGGGTGATAGGATAACGTCCCATGTAGAAAGAAGAAACGGTTACTCGATGTTGAGGTCTTTCACTTCTAAATCCGTCCCAGTTAAATTTTTTCACCAGTCTTTCGATTTCCTCGTCTTCCGTTCCCATCGTGAATGTTCCCCCCGGTATGGCGACCATTTCTAAGGTGATGCCGTTGCCCAAATCTTCGCTGTAGTAGCGGGCGGTTTTGCTTTCGGGTAGGCTGACTTTACGATTGGGGTTGACAGTAAAGGTTTCAAAGGTAAAAGTTTGGGACTGAACTGGAAGTATCTGCTTAATCTGCTCCTCTTTATTGGGGGTTTTTGGATTTTCGGAAGTTAATTCAAGAGGGGAACGAGGTTTAATTCCTGTGATTCCCCAAATTAATCGCTCCATAGGTTTGGGAGACAAACGCCGAAAATCCACCCAAGTCATTCCCTCCAGAAAAAGTGGCAGCTCTGGTTGCTCGGGCGCATTGGATAGCAGAACAGGTATGACTGGACACTGGTTCCTGACAAAGCGGCGTAAATAGGCTTCGATCTCCATCTGTTGCCAGGGGCCGATGCCACTTCCCCCCACAAAAACGGCGGCTGACTTGATGTTTTGAATCTGCTTCTCAAGTTCTCGCTGCCAAGGCAGTCCGGGTTGTAGTTCCCACTCATCTAGCCAAGGGGTTAGACCTTGTTGTTTGAGGGTTTCGGCAATCTTTTTAACTTCAGGTTTGTCCTGACCATTGTGACAGAGAAATACATCGAATTCCATTATTCACCCCTAGCCCCCTTCTCTATCGCTGCCATTCTCCCCTATCCTCTGACTTAAACACACGGTTTCCACGGTCTGGCCTGATTATCGCCCTACCAATTGGGTTCGGAGACCATCAGATCTCTACCTAATATTATCTCAAGACTAAAAGGTTTTCTATAGGCTTAACTGATAAACTATGAAGTTTGACTCGTTTGAATGGGATGAGAGCAAGCGGTGTTCTAACATAGAAAAACATAATGTGGACTTTGAGGAAATTCTCGATCTTTTCGATACTTTTCTTTACGAAATCCCAGATAATCGTAGGGGTTATGGCGAAAAACGGACGATAGCGTTTGGAGAACTTGAAAAACAGGTCTATTGCCTTGTATATACCTTAAAAGGCAAATCGTGTCGATTAATTAGTGCTAGGAGGGCAAATGAGCGTAAACGAAAAGCGTATTACAGTTTTCTTAAAGGACGGTAGCCAAGAGAAAATCGTCATCGAGTCCGGCACGGAAAAACTAAAAGAGAGGGAACGTCTCAACAAGATGACCGAAGAGAAAATAGATCAAGCTGCCCGTTCCGATCCCGATGCGTTACCGGTAGAGGATGAGGAAATCTGGAAACAAGGTAGATGGGTAGGTCCTGAACCTTTACCTGAATTGGTTAGGACTTGCTGAAAAAGTAAGGGCGAAGCATTCGGACAGGAAATCTCCGGTTTCAGCGATGGGTTATACCCGAATGCTTCGCCCCTACAGGACTCTGCGATTATCGATTAAAGTCACCACCTGCCATCCTGACGTAATTACCGATTACTCTTGACAAGTTGCTGGTTTTGTGCTTCTAGAAATTCCACCCGTGCCTGGGTGGCCTGCAATTCTTTGACTAATTCCCGATAGACCGAGAGGGGAACCGAGGGGCGACCAGTCAAACTCTGGGGTCTTTGGGGGGAAATACGCGGCGTAGTGGTCATGAATCGACTAATTTAGGGCTTTTAAGCGGTAAAAATGCCCCACAGGACCGGTTCCGCTACCGATAGCAAGGGAATGCTCGAGGGCGTTAGTAACGTACTCCTTGGCTTTTTTCACCGCTATTTTCAGGTCATCACCCAAAGCGAGGTTAGCGGCGATCGCTGCCGATAGAGTACAACCAGTCCCGTGAGTGTTATTGGTTTCGACGCTTCTGGTCTGAAAAGTTTCCCATTCCTGTCCATCAAAGCAGATATCAACCCCACGCAGCCGGCCTTTCATGCCTCCCCCCTTCACTAATACCGGTGTGGCCGACTTCTGGAAAATAATTTCGGCGGCCGCTTTCATCGTCTCAAAATCATTGATCTCAATGCCACTTAAAAGCTGTGCTTCGTAACGATTAGGGGTAACAATCGAAGCTAGGGGAATTAAACTATTAAAAAGACTATCTATAGCCCGATCATCAATTAATTTGGCTCCTACCCGCGAAACCATAACCGGATCCACCACTAAACTGATTAAACGCCAGCGCTCGATCGCCTCGGCTACTGCTTCGATAATCTCGCTGCTGAACAGCATTCCCGTCTTGACCGCTGACACACCGAAATCCCTGACCACGGCATCGATTTGGGCCGTTACCATTTCTGGACTTAGGGACTCGACGCGCTCGACCCCTAGGGTATTTTGGGCGGTAATGCAGGTAAGGGCGCTGGTGCCGTGAACTCGGTGGAAGGCGAAGGTTTTCAAATCAGCTTGAATTCCCGCGCCGCCACCACTATCGGAACCGGCGATGGTGAGGGCAATGGCAGTCATAGGAGGTTAGCGATCAAAAGGACGACGACGTTGCAAGAATTCGGGGATATCTAATCCTGCGGGTTTTGCTGGTTCGGGAGTCGGGGCCGGACTGGGTGCGGGGGTATTGATCACCACTTTACTACCGGTGGGACGAGAGGGGGAATCGCCGGAAAAACCGGTGGCAATGACGGTAATTCTGACTTCTCCCTGCATTTTCTCGTCAATTACTGCCCCAAAGATGATATTAGCGTTGGGATCAACCACTTCATAGATAATTTCGGCGGCGGCATTGACTTCGTGTAGGGTTAGATCTTGACCGCCGGTGATGTTAAAGACTACGCCTTTCGCCCCTTCGATCGAGGATTCCAGTAACGGTGAGGATATAGCCGCGATCGCTCCTTCCTTAGCCCGAGATTTTCCAGAACCGATGCCGATGCCCATTAGGGCTGAACCCGCATCGGCCATCACTGCCCGCACATCGGCGAAATCCACATTCACCAGACCGGGGATAGTGATAATATCCGAGATACCCTGTACCCCTTGCCGCAGCACATCATCGGCGACGCGAAAAGCCTCCTGTAGGGGAGTTTCGGCGGGTATTACCTGTAATAACTGGTTATTGGGGATAATAATCAGGGTATCGACCCGACTTTGTAAACCGCCCACCCCTTCATCGGCCTGATTAGTGCGACGACGACCCTCGAAGGTAAAGGGACGAGTCACAACTCCCACGGTCAAACAGCCGATTTCTTTGGCAATTTCGGCCACAATTGGAGCGGCCCCCGTTCCCGTGCCGCCGCCCATGCCGGCGGTAATAAAGACTAGATCGGTTCCTTCCAATGCTTGGGCGATTTCATCCCTGGACTCTTCCGCCGCTTTCTGTCCGATCGCCGGATTGCCGCCCGCCCCTAGGCCGCGGGTTAATTTTGTCCCGATTTGTAACCTCTGGGGGGCGGAGGAGTGGGCTAGGGCCTGGGCATCGGTGTTAATTGCCCAAAATTCGATTCCGGTCACGCCGCTGGCGATCATGCGGTTAACGGCGTTACAGCCCCCACCGCCGACCCCGATCACCTTGATCTTGGCGACATTGCTCGGCACGATGCGATTACTACGACTTTCTTCTCGGGGTGTCATCTGTGATTCATGGGGACGAGTAAATAATACTCCAGCATTATTCTGAGAGTAATGATTATCTTCGCTCATAGCTGAACTGGCATAATCGTTACTGTTCAGATTGGGATAGGTGGAAACAATTTCATTAATCGATGTCATTGGAATTGGAACACTTTTAGTACAAGGTTCTGTTATTGATTTGGTGAATCAGAGATGCACTGTTAACACTATCACTAATATTATGTCGGTTCCAGTATCCACAGTATCAGTTTCTTGTTCATAAAATCATAATTTGGTTTTTTTGCCAATACCTAAAGGGAATAATTGCGTTTTTTTGCTGATAAATTCCAGTTAATCCCGACTGGTTGCCGCTACTTTGGCAACCATAGGGGCTGGCTGCGGTTTTAATTGTACAGTGGGAGCATCGGGATTGCTCAGGTCAATGTAGATAATTCGCGCTAGAGGTATCTTGGATGACAATGGCCGTGATTGTACAAGAGCGGTTAATTTTTCGGGCAATCTATCTCTATAAAAACCTAAATAGACCTGTCCTAGCTCAGTTTTTAGTACAAGATTACTAGGATTGCGCCAATCGATGGCGGTAACTTTAATCGATAAGTTATCAATTAAGGGATAAATTTTTTGCCACTGTTGTTGATATTGTCGGTCGTAACCAAGCACTTCTAGGCTAGGTAATTGGGTTTTGGGTAGAGTTCGACCATAATAGTTTTGAGGAATTATCGTTCCCGAGGCATCTAAAAAGCCTTGCTGTTGATGGGAACGCCAACGGGCAACAGGTTTTCTTTCTTGAATAGAAACAATCACTTTCGGGGGTAATAATTGCCGCTCGATCTTAACATCGGCAATAGCGGGAATAGCCGCTAATTTTTCTCGCAATTGATGGGTGGGTAATTCCCAGATAGATAGAGGATAGCTTAATTTCAGCCAAGCACGAATCGACTCGGACGAGATTAATTCCGTACCTGCGATTTCCACCTGTCCGGCCTTGGTAATTGTCCAATAGGGCGAAGTCATCCCCCAAGCTAATCCCGTCGCTAAACCACTAACCACCAGAAAGCGACCTAGAGCTTGCCACACCTTTGATCGCCTTTGGTGGCGCAGGTTTTGTCGTTTTTGTTCTAGGGAGAGGGAAGAAAAGATTTGATCGCTCATAGGGGAAATCTGGGACAGTTTTGCTGTTATCTTAGGTCGCGAAGTGGGCTGCTGGCAACTCGATCGCTACTCAAATAACCAGTTTGACAAAGAAAGAGATAATAAATGTTATAACAGTAGTAGTCTACAGGCGTTCTTTTGTCTGTCTCCAGGAAACCTAAACGCTCCTTTTTGCCAAGATATTTCGACGGTCAGCCAGAAAGAGCGTTCCGGCAAGAACAGCCTAATTTATCCGAAAATTACCTATGGTTATCAACAAACGCGGACTTGTTCTCGGTGCTACAGCAGTGGTCCTGTCTACCGTCGCCGTCACGGGGGCGGGATTCCGTCTCTCCCAAAGTCAAGCTTTTTTTCAGGAAAGTCCCAAGGAAACCGTTGATGAGGTTTGGCAAATCATCAACCGCACTTATTTAGATGGCACTTTTAATCAATCGGACTGGAACGCCGTCCGCAATCAGTATTTAAATCGTTCCTACAAAAATCAAAAGGAAGCATACACCGCTATCCGCGAGATGTTGAAAACTCTCAATGATCCCTATACCCGTTTTATGGATCCCAAAGAGTTTAACAATATGAAGATCGATACATCGGGAGAATTGACTGGGGTAGGGATTCAACTGACCAAAGATGAGAAAACTAAGCAGTTAGTCGTGGTTTCACCCATTGAAGATACTCCCGCTTCTAAAGCCGGTGTGCTGCCTAAAGATGTGATTATCGCTATCGATGGTAAATCTACCGAAGGTATGGAACTGGAGCAAGCGGTGAGCATGATCCGCGGCAAAGTGGGGACAAGCGTTAAGATCACGATTCAACGGGGTGAGGAGAAGAAAGAATTGACTCTTACCCGGGCCAAAATTGAAATTCACCCAGTGCGGGCCCGCACGGAAAACACCCCGATCGGTAAAATTGGTTATATCCGTCTCAATCAATTTAGCGCCCAAGCTAGTGGCGATATGAGTCAAGCGATTCGCGAATTGGAATCTGAAGAGGTGAAGGGTTATATTCTCGATCTGCGTTCTAACCCCGGCGGTTTACTTTACGCCAGCATCGAAATCGCTCGGATGTGGATACCCGATGGTTTAATTGTCTCTACGGTCGATCGCAAAGGGGTGACGGAACGTCAACGGGCTAACAATCAAGCTTTGACTAATAAACCGCTAGTTGTCCTCGTCGATGGTGGTTCCGCCAGTGCCAGTGAAATTCTCTCCGGAGCTTTACAGGATCATGATCGAGCGGTTATTGTCGGTACGAAAACCTTTGGTAAGGGATTAGTGCAATCGGTACGCAGTCTTAGTGATGGTTCGGGATTAGCGGTGACAATTGCCAAGTATCTCACCCCCGACGGACGGGACATCAATAAAGATGGTATTCATCCGGATGTGGAGTCGGAACTGAGCGAGGAAGAGCGCAAAAATCTTCAACAGGAACGGGATCAGGTGGGAACCTTCCAGGATCCTCAATTCAAGAAGGGTTTTGAAATCTTGGAAAAAGAAATCACTGAAGGCAAGAAAACGCCCACCAATACCGCTAAACAATAGGTTGACATTTGCCCACTCGAATTAAACCCACCCGACGGGCGATCGCTTCTCCCCGCTCGGCAAAAGGACCCCAGTATTGACCATTGACTGGGGTTTTTCCGTTTTCTAGGGCTATAATCTGACAAATTCCCGTATTTTCCTGGACAATGTACCAGTTTTGTCCGCTATTATCCATAGATTTTTCTCCTTAATCCCTCTATTCCCTTGTTTATAGCGTCTCTCAATCCCGAAGTAAAAAATTTTTATCAACTTCTTGACAAAACCGGGGAGATAAATGCTAATATTAAAAAGGTCTGTCCAATGGGGATTAGCCAAGCGGTAAGGCAGCGGGTTTTGGTCCCGCCATTTCCTAGGTTCGAATCCTAGATCCCCAGTTTAGTATTTTTTATCCCTAATCCGCCAATGATCGAGAATATCCTTGATCAAAGCTTCCTTTAGCCAAATACGACCGATGAGCGTCAGGGGAACCGCTAGAAATAGCCCTAAAAAGCCAAAAATCGAGGCGAAAAACAACTGGGCCAACAGGGTAAAAGCGGGTAAGAGCTTGAGCGACTGCACTGTTAAAATGGGCAGCGGTGGATGATGGTCGAAATATTGAATTAACAGATAAATACTGCCGTAGAGTAGTAAAACCGCCCAGGGTTGCCAAGGAGATTCCAGAAGGGCGATAGAAAAGGGTAAAATCGTGCTTAAAACTGGTCCGAGGTTGGGGATAAAGGTGAGAAATCCCGCCAGAATAGATTGGGAAAAAGCGAGGGGAATGCCGATCAGGGATAGACCTAGGCAACTGCCCAAGGTCATAATCAACATATGACAGAAAATCCCTTTTAGCCAAGCTTTTAAATCTCGATCGCAATGTTCTAGGATCGATCGTACCCTAGGACGGTAGAAAGCGGGAAATAAACGCAGAAAACAACGGTGGTAAGCGGCAGGATCGGCGAGAATCATCAAGCTCAGGGCAACAATTAGCAGTAAGCTGAGGATAATGCCGAAAGTACCGTAAAAAATGCTCAAACCCCGGCCAGCAATTTGGTTAATCAGGGGTTGTAATTGAGCCAGCAGGGTTTTAAAGTCTGGAAAGACACTGGCCAAACTAGGATCGAGATAATCCTCAAGACGATGCACTTGTCCCCAGAGTCTTTCTATAGCTTGGGGCAGTAAACTAAATAATTGGCGAAATTGTTGGACTAAAGCGGGTATAATTACCACAAAAATACCGATAATACCAATAAAGAAGCTAAAAAGAGTGATAATTAGGGCGTGGGAACGCTTGAGGTGATGACGCTGCCACCAAGTGACAGCTAAATTTAAAATCTGCGCCAGAAGAATCGCCATCAATAGTAATAAGAGAATCTGTCGAATCTGCCAGAGAATCAGCAGACAAAAGACTAACAGGACTAAACCGAGGCTGCTGCCAAAAGTCATGATGAGTAAGGAGAAAAATTCCTAATCAGTTATTGTCCGTCTCCAGAGGGCAAAAACCGTGAGCAGAAAAGGAGTAAAAACCAGAATTAAAGTGTTAAGAGGACCAGGAGCGATCGATAATAAAGGGGCAAGATATTTAATTCCCAGGGAAATTAAAGCCGATATCAAGATTATTTTGATAATAAAGCCGCTCATAGATGAATGTTTAGGGGACACCAGCACTATCTTATCCCTGAAGAGGTTAAAAATTGGTCAAAATGTGGAAATCATCCCCCATCAGTTTTATTAATACTAGGGCGAAGGGGCTAGATTTTCTGGGGGAGGTCGGTTCCGAGGGAAGAGGAAAGTATGAGACAATGGAAAGAAAAGGCTCAGTCAATTAACTAGAGATATTCATTGCTAGGATTTAAGACTTAATAGCAAGGATCAATCTTGACAGCAGATAAGATTTACCCTGTCCACCTCCTCTATCGTGCCGCCAACAGTCACCGTGATCACATTAACTCTTTTACACCCCAGTCAAGCCACGCCTCTACAACATTGGCAATTTGACAATGATCAATCAACCATTCTCATCGGCAGGGCGCTGGATAATCATGTAGTTCTCTATAGTGCTGTGGTTTCGAGGCGGCACTTAGAAATCCACCGTAATGATCGCGATGATTGGGAATTGGAAAATTTAGGGGCAAATGGGACGTTTCTCAATGGCAAACCGATCAAGAAAACCACTGTCGTTGATGGTATGGTGGTTCGTTTAGCCGCCTCCGGCCCGCAAATTCAAATTCGTCTCATTGATGAGGACGAGCAACCAAAATTAATCCTCAAATCCCTAGAGGCTCCTTTGGTGGGCAACCAAACTCAGCCAGAAAAGGATACTATCGCCAGCTAGAAAATATTAAATTTTTATAAAGTTTTTTCAATTTCCCTAACAAAATGTAAAAATAGATACAGAATAAGAAATAAAATCTTCTAGCTTGCTGTCCCTAAATAGGGACGACAAGGGGGATTAAAGTCACTTTAAAGCATTGCAGGGAGTCAGTGATATTATGTTAGCCTATCGAGGAGTTAAGTACGAAAGGGATTCTCTCCCCTTGGAGATGAAGACCGGAGATATCGGGGGTAAATACCGAGGTCAAGACTGGAATCACCATTATCCTCGCCATATGCTCCAATTAGAGCCGAAACTGCATCGTCAGTATCGTGGAGTTGCCTACAGCACCCGTCCTCATCTTGCTGGACAAGTCACCCCGAACACTTGTCCGTTGCCGGTTGTCAAACCCCCTATTGTCGTCCAAGAGGAAACCCTTTCTAGCGTCCATCTGAGCAATATTCGTCTTCGTCTGGAACGTCGTTTACAAATCGCTCAAGAGAATGGGGATGAAACCCTCGTTAATCTCTTGAAAAAAGAATCCCAAGACTTAGCCTTAAACTGCTAGATTAGCGGTTTTTCTCCACTTTCCCCTCGGTTCTGCCGGGGGGAATATTTTTGGGCGCAAAAATGCCTAAATCTTCCCCCCGCTCACTCCCAGGGCCGGCACTTTTTGATTTTAAAAAAGCCTCAAGATATTATCCAACAAGATTTTTAGATTTTTTCAGCCAACCCTAGTTAGGAGCTTACAAGCTTTTAATTATATTAGGTCGAGGTCTATTTTAGTTTGGGTTCGGATTGGGGTGTTGTATTATTTCCACAACATTTTTGATACCTTGAATAAAAGTTTGAAAACTACGGGATTTATTTTCAGTTAGGGAAAGATGGGGGGCAATCTGTTTAGAGTGGGTTCCTGCATAATACTCTTTCACTAGCTTTGTTAATTCTTGTTTGGCCGAGTTAAGCAGGTCTGGTTCTCTGTATTTACTTTTATTTTGTTTTTGGCCGAGACTATTTAAATTATACGCCTTGGACACCGCTGCTAAATCTCCCAGAAACCAAGATTCTAATTCATGGCAAATAATCCTAATTAAGACTTGAGCATCACTGGCATTTTGACAAATTTGCCCCAGGTCTTTTTTGAGTTTTTGACAGTCGTGGGAATCCTGATCATGGACAATAATAAATTTGGTATTGGGACTAGATTTCTTGAAAGCTTTGAGTTTTATAGGAATAGATTTGGCTAGGTCTTGTTTGCCTTGATGACTAATACATTTATACCTTATTTCTGGGGGAATAAGTTTAGGCAAAAGTTCTTCTAACACATTTTTTATAGATGACTCTTCTAGCAAAAATACGATATCATAGTTCATTATGGTGCTACTCCTTCAAACCAGCCTTGATTCCAAAGATAGCCGGGTAAATCGCCTTCCGCTACTAAGTTTTTGAGGATTTCGCTATCGGCAGCCCTATGGATTTGGGTGATACCTTGGGATTTAATTAGCCAGAAAATACTAGCTAGTGGAACCGCATTGATAAAATCGGGGGAGTGGCTAGAAACAAATACCTGACCCCCCCGATCGCTATAGTGGGCGAATTCTTCGGCTAGTTCTTTTAATAAAGTAGGATAAAGTTGGTTTTCTGGTTCTTCGACACAGAGTAGGGGATGAGGATTGGGATCGAATAGTAATATTAAATAGGCGAACATTTTCATAGTCCCGTCAGAAACATAGCGATCAATAAAAGGGTCTTTAAAGGCCTGATCTTGAAAACGTAAAATCAAGCGACCGTCTTCGGTTTCTTTGGCTTCCACAGAGGAAATACCCGGAACTCGTTGTTTCATTTTTTCGAGAATTTGCTGAAAAATTGTGGGATATTGTTGATAAATATATTGAGCAACTGTAGCTATATTGTCGCCAGTGGGGGATAAGTGTTCAGCATAAGATATTTCTTTACTTCCTCTAGCTTCGCTAATATGAAAGTCAGAAACGTGCCAATTTTCAATCAGAGAACGAAAGGCTGTAGCGGCTTTAAAACGTTGAAATTGTCCTAATCCTTTGATTGCTAGTATATCGTTAGATTCTAGCTGTTGTTCTTCTCGATCGAGTTCTTTATCCGGTTTACTAAAATCTTCTTCGTTGGTGATAGCATATCCTTGACCAAGTTGAAAATCTAAAAAATGAAAAGGTTTACCGTGTTCACCCCGTTTATAGCGAAGTATTTCGCGTTTGATAACAGGGCGATTTTTGTTTTGTCCAATTATAAGTATATAAGTAACCAGACGTTCTGTATCTAAGATTTTCATGCGAAATTGCAGCTCGATTTCAATATTTTCCTGTTCTTGACCTCTAGTGATAATTTCTCTATAACCGCCGCGAATTTGTAAGGCTTGGCGAATGTTATTTTTGAGGGCATCTCGCAGAAAACCAAAAATATCAAATAGAGTAGATTTTCCCGTGCCGTTAGCTCCAATAATCACACAAAAAGGGGGAATATCTCTTATGTGTATGTTTTTAAACATACGATAGTTTTTTATTTTAATAGAAACAATTTTCATGATATAATCGAGCCGTTATAGTTTTTTTGATTATACGATTGATTAGGTGAAGATAACTGATCAATTAGCCAAAAAAGCCAGAGATTAGACTCTCTTGGACATTGGGGGATAAATCAGTTAGAAACTAGAGAGGCAAGCTCAACCGCCTGAGGAAGGGACAAGAAACCAGACTCAACACAAGTTGCCCAAAATAGCGTAAATTGTCTATAAATTTGTTCAACGACTTAAATTAGTACAAATGTTTGACTGTATTATCATCGGTGCGGGACCAGCAGGAGCGACGGCGGGTTATCATCTAGCTAAAAAGGGACGATCGATTCTGATCCTCGATAAAGCGAAATTACCCCGTTATAAACCCTGTGGTGGGGGGGTATCCCCGGCAATTAAGCAATGGTTTGATTTTGACTTTACCCCCGTGATCGAGAATACCGTCACCCAAGTACAGTTTACCTGGAAACAGGGGGATGCCGTCACCACTAAGTTAAATATGCTAGAACCGATGTGGATGGTACAAAGGGATCGTTTCGATGATTTTTTAGGTCAACAGGCGATCGCAGTCGGGGCAACCATCCAAGATAACAGCGAAGTTACCCAGATCAAATTCGTCCAAGATCACTGGCAAGTTACCACATCCCAAGGAACATTTTCAGGTAAATATCTGATTGCTGCCGATGGTGTTAGGGGCAATACCAGTCGCTGGTTAGGATTACCAGCGAAAAACGAAGCGCTCGGTGCTACTCTGGAAATTACTAACGCAGAAGCGACTATTCCACCCCAAAAAGCTTTTTTTGATTTTGGTTCCCTAAAAAATGGTTATATCTGGGCTTTTCCCAAGTCTAATGGTTACACAATTAGCGGTGGTTGTTTTAAGGGCAGCATCAAATCCGAGGAGCTGAAAAAACAACTGTTAAATTATGCCCGTCAAAAGGGCTGGAATTTAGAGGATTATCGCTATAGTGAGTATGCTTTAGCCCTTTGGAACGGAAATCAACCGCTACACGCCCAAAATGCCCTAATTACAGGAGAAGCGGCGGGTATTCTCGATCCGCTCATCGGTGAGGGTATCCGTCCGGCAATTTTGACGGGAGTTAAGGCAGCCGAGGCGATTGATCGAGCTTTAGCCGGAGATAATCGGGCTTTAGCGAGCTATAGTCGGATAATTCGGGAAGAATGGGGGGAAGATATGGCTTTAGCGGCCAAATTAGCCGGTTTATTCTATCAATTTACCCAAATAGCCTACAATGTCGCCGTTAAACGCCCGATCGCCGGTCAACTGATGGGACGTATTCTCGTGGGAGATTTAAAATACCGGGATGTTACGCAACAAGCGATGCAACAATTGAAAAAGCTTTTACTGCCCGGATTCGGTTGGTGATAACACTTCCCGCACCAGGGTGGGGGTGACTCGATCGCTAATGGTGACTTGGCCGATCGCCGTTGGTAAAATAAATCTAACCTTGCCATCTTTAACCTTTTTATCGGCAGTGAGAGCATTGACCATCTCATCGGCATTTAAAGGCGGAATATGGGTTTCTAAGGCGGCTTTTTCGATTAAATCGGTTTGACGTTGATTTTCCCCGGCGGTCCACATTCCCAGTTTAACTGCGATCGCTCCTGCCGCCACCATCCCCATCGCCACCGCTTCCCCGTGGTTAACGCTAGTATATCCCGTTAAACTTTCAATGCCGTGGGCGATCGTGTGACCATAGTTTAAGATCGCCCGCAAACCCGCTTCTTTTTCGTCTTTGCTTACCACATCTGCTTTAGCTTGGCAAGACTTTGTAATAATTGTTTGCAATAGATCGCCATCGATTTGAGAAAAACTGGCTAAATTGTCCGAGTCTTCTAACTGTTGAAATAAATCAGCATCCCAAATTACACCGTATTTAATCACTTCTGCCATTCCAGCCCGAAATTCTCGCACGGGTAGGGTTTTAAGCACACTAGGATCAATCAGAACTAATTTCGGTTGATAAAACGCCCCGATCAGATTTTTGCCCTGGGGATGATTAACACCGGTTTTACCCCCGATGGAAGCATCTACCATGGCTAACAGGGTGGTGGGAACCTGGACAAAATTAATGCCCCGTAACCATGTGGCTGCCGCAAATCCCGTCATATCCCCGATTACACCACCACCGAGGGCAACCATAGTCGAGGAACGTTCCAACCGGTGAACGAGGGCCGTATCATAAACTTGGGCGATCGAATCGAGGGTTTTATAATTTTCGCCGGCGGGGATCAGATGAGTAAAAACGGCAAATCCCGCTTTTTCTAGGGAATTAACGGCTTTATGTCCGTAATAGTCAAAAATTTCGGGATTAGAAACCAATAAAACCTTTTTACCTAAGTTTAACCGGCTCATTTCTCCACCGAGATTAGCTAAACTGCCCTTCTCGATCAGAATATTATAGGAGCGATCGGGTAAATTAACGGGAATACAAATAGCCATAGGGTGTGGGGTGATGTTTCAGTGATCAGTGATCAGTAAACAGTAAACAGTAAACAGTAAACAGTGATCAGTAAACAGTAAAAAAGCAGCTCCGAGCTTGTCGCTTAATACTATTCACTGAAAACTTAAATCTGATGACTGATGACTGATGACTGATAACTGATAACTGAGTCGGTTATTGACGCAGCTTAGTCAACTCTAAGAGCAGA
Organism: Microcystis sp. M169S2; assembly: GCF_020245865.1. Taxonomy (NCBI): domain Bacteria; kingdom Bacillati; phylum Cyanobacteriota; class Cyanophyceae; order Chroococcales; family Microcystaceae; genus Microcystis; species Microcystis sp. M169S2. The sequence continues at coordinate 13,544 of NZ_JADBUB010000039.1, read as the reverse complement.
CGAGAGGATAAAAAACAGATAAAGCTCTCTCCCAGAAAGAGACTTAATTGCCCACTGTCAGCGAGCAAGTCTGTGGATAATTGTAGGGGAACTAGGCCGCGGACTAGGGCAAAAGCTGCCACTGTACCATCTTTGAGATGGGGATTATCGTCGTTACGGACGACATAACGATAGGTGACACCGAAGAGAAATCCGCTAATTATCGCCCCGGATATCTTGACAAAAGCGCCAATTAGTGTGAGCGATTCCCCTAACAATAGTCGATCAACAGTTAAAAATAGCAGATAGGGAACCAGGAAAGCCAGAGCCGAGATACTCCCCACCTGTATGGATTCGATTCTTTCCTTGAGCGTAATTTGCACGATCGCCTCTCTAAAACGGAGTCACTGATGAAGTATTATAAATTGAGTAGTCATCTCGCAAGTAATTCGTTTAACAAAGGCAATTATGGATATTTTGACACTTGGTTGGGTTAGCATTCTCGCCCTGTTCACTTGGTCGATCGCCATGGTGGTTTGGGGTCGTAACGGTTTCTAGGTAATCTATAGATACCATGGAAACATCTTTGATTCTCAACACTCTCTTTCTAGTCGCCTTAATTCTCCTCGTTATCGTCAGTGGTGGCATTCTCTACCTGACGACTACAGAATGGCGCGATCGCCGTCGTCAAGATGGCGATAAAAAATTAGGAAAATAATCCTGAACAGGTGTACTTAATTACGCCTGTTTTTCCTTTACTATGATTAAAATACTGCACTTATCGGATATTCACATGGGGAGCGGTTTTTCCCATGGGCGTTTAAATCCAAAAACGGGATTAAACACGCGTTTAGAGGATTTTATGGGCAGTTTAAGCCTCTGTATCGATCGGGCTATTGCCTCCCCTGTGGATCTAGTGCTTTTTGGGGGAGATGCCTTTCCCGATGCCACTCCCCCTCCTTTTGTCCACGAAGCTTTTGCCAGTCAATTCCGTCGTCTTGCCGATGCTAAGATCCCGACGGTGTTATTAGTGGGTAATCACGATCAACATTCTCAGGGTAATGGCGGTGTCAGTCTCTCCATCTATCGTACCCTAGCGGTGCCGGGGTTTATTGTTGGCGATCGCTTGACCACCCATCGCATCACCACCCGCAACGGCGATATCCAAGTCATTACTTTACCCTGGTTAACCCGCGCCACTCTCTTAACCCGTCCCGAAACCGAGGGTTTATCCTTGAGTGGGGTAAATGAATTGTTAATTAACCGTTTGGAACCAGTTTTAGAAGGAGAAATTCGCCAACTAGATACAAGTTTACCAACAGTTTTATTAGCCCATTTAATGGCCGATCGAGCTAGTTTAGGAGCAGAAAGATTTTTAGCAGTTGGTAAAGGTTTTACCGTGCCTTTATCCCTGCTAAATCGTCCACAATTCGAGTATGTTGCCCTCGGTCATGTTCACAAACATCAAAATCTTAATCCTAGCAATGATCCGCCTATTGTCTATCCGGGGAGCATCGATCGAGTGGATTTTAGCGAGGAAAAAGAAGATAAGGGCTATGTTTTAATAGAAGTGGCTAAAGGAGAGGTTAAATGGGAATTTTGTCCTTTACCCGTGCGTACTTTCTGTTCCATCGAAGTGGATGTTTCCCAGGCAGCAAACCCCCAAAAAGAATTGCTAAAAGCTCTCAAAAAACATGATATTCAGGAAGCAGTTATCCGTTTAGTTTATAAAATTCGCAGTGAACAATTAGAACTAATTAACACCAATCAGCTTGACGAGGCTTTAAAAACTGCCCATAGTTATAGTATTCGGGCTGAGTTAATTAGTCAATTAACCCGTCCCCGTTTACCGGAATTAGGGGTGGGTAATCAATTAGATCCGATGGAGGCGTTAAAAGCTTATATCGACAATAAGGAAGATTTGCGCGATATTGTTGATGATATGTTAGAGGCAGCCCAGCTTTTATTAAATCAACAGCCAGAAATTTGGCTAGAGGAAGAAACCTCGATTTAGCTATCAGTTATCAGTTATCATTTATCAGTTATCAGTTGTCGGTTTACTGCTCACTGAAACATCTTCCCTATCCCTGTTTGAACTAACAATGAGTTTATGTCTTAATCCCGATTGTCTATATAACAATGATCCTACAGATAAATTCTGTCAAAAATGTCGCTTTCAATTATTACTCAAAGATCGTTATCGTGCCATAAAATTAATTGGTCAAGGAGGTTTCGGTAAAACTTTCCAAGCAATTGATGAGGATAAACCTTCTCAACCCTATTGTGTAATTAAACAATTTTTTCCTAGCGCTCAGGGTAGTAATGCTCTCAAGAAGGCTGCGGAATTATTTAAAGAAGAAGCGATTAGTTTAGATAATCTCGGTCAACACCCACAAATTCCCTCCCTCTATGCCTATTTTACTGGCAATGATGGGCGACAATATCTTGTTCAAGAATATATTGAGGGAGAAAATCTAGAACAAGAATTACAAAGCGAGGGAGTTTTCAATGAAGAAAAGATCAAATATCTTTTATTAGAAATTTTGCCAATTCTTGATTTTATCCATACTAAAAGAGTCATTCATCGAGATATTAAACCAGCTAATATAATTAGGAGACGCATCGATAATAAAATAATTTTAGTGGATTTCGGTGCCTCTAAATTTATAACCATTGCTAATCTTTCCCTGACAGGAACAGTGATCGGTTCGGCGGGATATATCGCCCCAGAACAAAGCAATGGCAAAGCGATCAATAGCAGTGATTTATATAGTTTGGGAGTCACTTGTATCTATTTATTAACGGGAGTATCTCCCTTTGAATTATTCGATGTGAGTGAACATGAATGGGTATGGAGACAGCACCTGATTAATAATCCTGTTAGGGTTGAATTAGGTGAAATTTTAGATAAATTAATTGAATTTGGCACCAAAAAACGTTATCAATCAGCCGGGGAAGTCCTGCAAGAGTTAGCGGTAAAATTAGCCGTAGTGATTCCGCCAAAACCCCGATCACAGGACACAATTCAAGAAACGGTTTTATCAGTTTTTCCAGTTGCCACCAGGGAGGAAATTAACATCAAAAGTGTCAAGGCAATTGATTACACTAACCTACGGGATTTCTTAGCGCAAGAAAAATGGCGAGAGGCCGATCAAGAAACGGCTAATCTATTTTTAAAAGTTGCTGATCGAACTAAAGAAAAATATCTTAAGATAGAAGATATAGATAACTTTCCCTGTGAAGATTTAGCCACTATCAATCAACTCTGGTTAAAATATAGTCAGGGAAAATTCGGTATATCTGTTCAGAAAAGAATCTATGAAAGTTTGGGAGGAAGCGGCAATTATGACCAACAAAAATGGAACGCTTTTGGGTCAAAAGTCGGTTGGCGAGTTAATAACAAGTGGTTGTACTACGATCAAATTACTTTCTCTCTCAAAGCACCCTCCGGACATCTTCCCACCCTTGTCTGGGGTGTGGGGGGTGGGATAATTCTTTTTTCTCGTCTGGAAACCTGTACCATTGACGTAGTTTCTAGCAGGGGATAAATTGACTTAAAAACTTTTCTGGAGAATTAAACAGTTTCTCCCTTCGCCAGTGCGGATATATTGTAAACTATCAGTAAGAGAACGCATGAAAAGTAATCCTCGATCGCTTTCCATTTCCAAAGGTGCGAGGGGATGTTGTTGTAGAGAATCGAGTTTGGCTTGCAGATCAAAAGGTTGACCGTGATCCCATATTCTTATTTCTAGAGAATGGGACGAAAAAGTTAATTCTAGATCGATCGGTGTGGTCGGTGGTAAATGTTGGTGAGCGTAACGGACAGTATTAGTAAATCCTTCTGCTAAAGCCACCTTACACTGCCAAAGCACCGAGTCAGGTAAAAAAGAGCGGCCGTGAGATTCAAACCATTGTAGGACTGGGATTAAAGCTGCCAATTCCGTCCGGACTTGTAGATGGAATTGGAGGGGGAAAGAAGGGGAATTTAAGACTTCAGAAGGCACCACTGTTTTTTTGAAAGAGAATCAAAATTGTTTTAAAAATCAGTTGTAGATCGTAGCCTAAACTCCAATTTTCTTGATAGCGCAAATCTAGTTGAATTACCTCTTCAAAATTACGCACCTGAGAGCGACCATTCACCTGCCATTCTCCCGTCATACCGGGTTTTACGTCTAAACGTTGCCATTGGGGAACATCGTAGCGTTCCACCTCATCTGGTGTGGGGGGACGAGTGCCAACAAGACTCATTTCACCAGTGATCACATTCCAAAACTGGGGCAATTCGTCTAAACTGGTACGACGTAAAAATTTTCCTACCCGGGTAATCCGGGGATCATTTTTATTCTTAAAAAAAGCTCCCTCCGCTTGATTGGGGATTTTATCCTTGAGTGTTTCTGCATCCACACACATGGAACGAAACTTAAGAATCTTAAATTCCTTTCCCAACCAACCGCAGCGGGTTTGACTGAAAAAAATTGGCCCTGGACTGTCTAACTTAATAGCGATAGCAATGGGGACAAAAATAACCCCCGTGATTAATAAACCCACGATGCCACCAAGAATGTCAAGACCGCGCTTTAACCAACTGCGAATCGAGGGATGGGTTTCCGGTAGATGGTTTTCAGGGGTAGTAAGGCCGTTTTCTTGGGCTGCTAGGGGAGGGGTTTGGAAAGTGAATAATTGATCTAGTCCCGTAATCGATAAAACCCCCATCACTGGGGGATGGACGTTAGCCAGCACTAACTCGATATTTTTTTCCCTAGCCGCTTTGAGATTATGCACTAAAGCACCCACACCACTACTATCCATAAATTGAGTAGCATTCAGATCGAGAATGACTTTTTCGGGAGTGGGTGTTTGGGCGATGAGATGGTGAAACAGATCCTTGAACTGTAATGCTTCCAAGACAGTCAAGCGTTCCGGCATCCGCAAAACCGGATACTCCATCGGAATGATCAGAAAACGTGTTTCAGGAATTTGGGAAGTCATCGACACAACGAGGTGGTTTGATAGATGAGCAAGGCCTGATGACCTACTTAAATGTTTACTACACTTTTCCGCAAATACCAATGGGTAATGTCACAGATTATCTGTAATTATCGGCTAACGAATCTCACCTAGGGGCGGACGGCCTTGGGTTTGGGATTTCGCTTTCGCCGCACTCTTCCTTAGGGCATCTAAACGGGTCTCATAACGCTTACGCAGACGACGGTTAGGTGTTTGTTCGATTAGGGTTTTAAAGGCACTGCCTAGGCTCTTGTAGGCGTTGGGGAGAGAGTAACCGAAACGAGTGGCCAGGGCGATCGCTTTTTCATCGGCTTCGATCGCTTCTTTGAGAATTTTATCACCGTTATTTTTGCGCCAGAGACGATAACCGGAAATCCCACATAATCCCATGGCCAAGAGCAATAATAAACCGTCCTGTACCCATAATTCTCCCACCGCACCACCTAAGCCAATAGCGAGGGCGGCCATTTCCCAGCCTTCCCGGGGAATACTGTCATTTTGAATCCTGGCCACTTCATGCCAAAAGAGCAAATTACGCTGATCGATGGCTAAATTTTCCCATTTTGCCAAATCTATCTGAATTTCTACCTCGTCTCTGCCAATTTCTTCACAACGGATCAGGGGGGGGTTAATCTCTGTAGAACCTTCTACCGTTACCCAACTTTGTAATTCTGGGGGTAGCAGGGTTTTTAGGCGCCGAAGTTCGCTCATTTCGGCTCTTGCAGAGGAGGCCGCATAAGATGTCATAGATTTTTTACCTATTCTCTACCAATGACGATGATTTCTATTTTGGATCATAGCGGTCTTTTTTGTGATCTTGGCAGCTTTTAGCCCTAGGGAGCATTTTCAGTGATCAGTAACCAGTGATGGAAGTGGGAAGTGGGGAAGTGGGAAGTGGGGAAGTGGGGATAAACAATCCATAACTGGGGTTTTAAAGTTCGATTGCGAGTCAATCGGACTGAGTGGGTGGGTGTTAAAAATTGTCAGATACCCCCCTTATTAAGGGGGGATCAAAGACAGAATCTATCTTCTATTTACTTATTAAATAGACCGTAACTTTTGCCGACTAATGCTCAAAGATATCTTTGTATTGCTGTAAATCTAAAGCGGTGAAGACGGGGATACAACTAAAGCACTTTTGGGCTAATTCCCATCTTTCTTCCCTTTGCAGCATCACAATTAGTTTATCTCGCACTGACAGTAAATAGCGCACATCGTTAGCCGCGTAAATCAGTTGTTTTGGAGTAAGATTAGCGACATTTCCCCAATCAGAACTTTGAGCGGTTTTATCTAATTCTATGCCTTCCAATTCCTGCACGAGACTTTTTAAACCGTGACTGCTAGTATAAGTCCGAGCCAGTTTACTGGCGATTTTGGTACAGAAAATCGGTTGCGTGGCAATGCCAAAAGTTTGGGACAATTGAGCCACATCAAAACGGGCGAAATGAAAGACTTTTTCTATCCGCTCATCTTCCATGACCTTTTTGAGATTAGGAGCCTCTGTTTGCCCCCTAAAAATGCGAATAGCGGTGACAAAACCACTGGGGTCACAGAGTTGAATTAAACACAGTCGATCGCGCCCCGGTATTAATCCCATCGTTTCTGTATCTACAGCGATCGAATTAACCCCTAAATAACGAGATAATAGGTCATCGCTTAAATCTTGATCGCACACTTGAAAATTATCTAAGTTCATATAGTTAGAAGATAGGAGACAGGAGACAGGACATAGGAGACAGGAGGGAAATTTGTAATGCTTTTGCCTATCGCACGACTGCCTTTATTTCCCTGATAACTGATAACTGATAACTGATAACTGATATTAAAAACTGATAATTAAATTTAAATATCATCATGGTCATTTTGTCAACGCTTTTTAACAAAAAGTTGTGTAAAATAATATTCACCAGCATTATTTTTAGCGATACCGATACCAGTGAGATTATAATCACCAACCATATTTTTTTGATGACCGGGGCTATTAATCCAACCCTTGACGGCAACGCTAACGGGGTCAGGATATCCCTTCATAAAAGCCAAATTTTCGCCCATTTTTTCTAAAGGAATCTTCCTTTGTACTGCCTTGACTCTTCCCTCAAAACCATCATGACTAAAAGGAGCCTGTTTATTGGCCATTTTTTGACTAAATAAGCGAGCTTCATGACTAATACGAGCATCGAGACGTAGGGGCGGTAAATTTTGATAAATTCGGTAGCGATTAACTTGATAATTAGTGTTTTCTTCAAGGGTAATTAAAAAAGATTGATTCCCGATAGGATCATAGCCAAGGGTATTAGTAGCAACGGGAGCGGATTGACGTTTTAGAAATATTTGAGTAAAGTACAATTTTCCTTGATTATCCGTCGCTACTCCAATCCCGGTACTATCAAAATCTCCCTCGATATTTTCTCGATGACCTTGACTTTTAATCCAACCATCCACAGCAATCATTACCGGGTCCTCATAACCTTGATTAACTGCCAGATTTTCCCCTACCGCTTCATAGGGAACTGAAACACCAATAGTTTGCGCTCTTTTGTCAAAATCTTGGTGACTAAAAGGAACCAAACCCGAGGCCATACGTTGGCTATGTAATCTTGCTTGTTGGGAAATTGTCCGATTTAACAGTAGGGGAGATAAATTGCGAGATTGACGATAGCGATTGACCTCTTGATAAATTTTATTCTCTAAAACAAGTAAAGTTGCCGCATCTAAAGGAGGGGGAGAGAAAGATGGTACGAGTTCCGTAAAAGAGTTATAGTTTAAGGCACTACAGGCCATTAAACTTGTCGATACAAGCATCAAAATTCCTAACTGATAACCCTTCTTAAAAGAACTTTTCATATTAAGCTAGTCTGGAACGAGGAACAGGTCAAAACGAATATCAAATTTAGATGCACAATAGCTTATCCCTCTCACTGATAACTGATAACTGATAACTGCTCACTGTTAACCATTCATCGATAAATATTTAGCCACCGATTGCACATCTTTATCACCCCGTCCAGAGAAATTAATAACAATGCGAGGACTACCGGTCACTTGTGGGCAAAGAGTTTCTAAATAGGCTAAAGCATGGGCAGTTTCTAGGGCCGGAATAATCCCCTCTAAACGGGAAACTCGTTGAAAAGCTTCTAGTGCTTCCTTGTCCGTCACACTGTAATATTCAGCGCGACCACTATCTTTTAAAAAGCTATGTTCTGGCCCGACTCCGGGATAATCTAAACCGGCACTAATGGAGTGAGCCTCGATAACTTGACCTTCGTTATCTTGTAGTAAATAACTCATGGCCCCATGTAGAACCCCCGGTTGACCTTGGGTAAGGGTAGCTGCGTGTTTTCCAGAGGCGATACTTTCCCCGGCCGCCTCAACACCAATTAAACGCACGGCAGCTTCTTTAACAAACTCATGAAATAAACCCATAGCATTAGAACCACCCCCCACACAAGCGAGGAGAATATCCGGTGAACCGCCCCATTTTTCCAGACTTTGCTGACGAGTTTCTTGACCAATAATCGCATGAAAATCGCGCACCATCATCGGATAGGGATGAGGACCGGCCACAGAACCAAGGATGTAGTGAGTGGTTTCCACATTAGTTACCCAGTCGCGAATCGCTTCCGAGGTGGCATCTTTCAGGGTTCCCGTCCCGGCGGCCACGGGTTGCACCGTCGCGCCAAGCAGTCTCATGCGGAAAACATTGAGTTCTTGGCGTTCCATGTCGTGAATTCCCATATAAATCACGCATTCTAGACCAAAACGAGCGCAAACCGTAGCAGTGGCCACGCCGTGCTGTCCTGCCCCGGTTTCGGCGATAATTCGCTTTTTACCCATGCGTTTGGCTAATAAAACCTGACCGAGGGCGTTATTAATCTTGTGGGCCCCAGTATGGTTTAAATCTTCCCGTTTCAGGTAAATTTGCGCCCCAGTACCGTCAGCTTTGGCATAATGGGCGGTGAGACGTTCGGCAAAATATAAGGGACTAGGTCTGCCGACGTAATCCTTGAGCAGTTGATTTAATTCTTCTTGAAAATCGGGGTCGTCTTTATACTGATTATAGGCCGTTTCTAGTTCACTTAAGGCTGGCATCAGGGTTTCCGGGACGTATTTGCCCCCGTAGCGTCCAAAACGCCCAAAAGCATCGGGATACTGGGTTGCTGTGCTGGCTGAGGCGGTATAAATCGGCGTGATAGTCATGTAAACCTTGGATGAGAGACTTATGATCCATTATAAATCTAAGGGTTTAGTCTCTGGGTTAACCTGAGTTCGAGGGCAATTATCGCCTAACCCACTTAATCATCAAAGGATGAGCATTGCCCACCCTTTGACTGATTTTACAGCCAAATACTCACATCAACTTTTAACACCTGTCCTAATAGTAATAACCATTTTAATTGAGTCATCGGCCAAGGACAGGCAGCATCTATGGAATTGGACTGCAAAGAATTAGGAACTAAACGATCATGGAAGTAATAATAGTATAATTCCTGAGAGCGATCGAGGGATAATCCTAGGTTTAATTGTTGGCTAACTTCAATTAAACGGGTGATTAAGCGAGTATCGTCCTCCGCCGTTAAAGGATCGCCATCGTGTAATAATTTCCAAAGAGATTGCCAGAGCAAACTTTCTAAGGTTTGACGCGCTTCGGGAATATTTAATTGACAGCGTAAATGATTGGCTTCCTTAGCAATAGCAAATAATTGATCGAGATTATTTTCCGTCGCTTGCCGCTGCTCAAAATCTTTTTCTAGGGCATTAATCACCTGTAAACAACGGTGAGAAATGGCAATATCGGCCGCTACCTGTAACTCTTGAGGTACGGGAATCTCATCCCTTTGGAAAGCAGCTAAAATGCCGTAATTATCCCGATAAACTTGGGTGTATAATTGATCGAGACGTTTTTTAGTTTCGGCTGTCACCTTCTGCATGATCCGGTGTCTTTCATCAGCAAAAAGATGGGGTAAAGCAAAAAAGTTTTCTCCCAATCCGCGCCCCATTTCTACGATCATTGTCGAAACACTGGCCTGTTGTAAAGATTCAAAGAGATGATCCTTAAGATTGGTATAGATTAACCGACTGTTAAAAGGTTGAATGGAGCAGTAAAAATCCCAACCTCCTAAATGTAGAACAGCAAAAACAAAATGTTCACTTTCTTGGGTAATTTCCGAGGTTAATTCCACCTGTCCCACTGCTAAAGTTAAAGACCCGATCGCTTGTTTTTGATAATCTAATTGACGGGTATTGTAACAATAAATCCGATGATGACTGGGATAATTGGTAAATAGAGAACTAATAGCGTAATGGGCCGCCACCCGTTCCAAATCCACCCGCGCAGAAGTGACCAATTGTCGATAGACATCGGCCCCATCTTGATATAATCTAACGTTACTGGGAGCGAAAGCTAGACGACTGAGGAAATTCATTTCTAATTGAATTCCAGCCACTTCTCCGGCTAATTCCAGAGACCGGCCAGCATATCTCAAAATTTGCGTACCTTCAGGTCGAGAAATTTCCTCAAAAAACCAGCCACAACTGGTAAACATCAATAAAGCTTGTCTTTGCATTTCTAATAAACGCAAAGCATCGATTTTCTCGCTTTTACTCAGGGTACGACTTTGATGCACAGCCAGGAAATGTTCGATCGCGTCTGGGGATCGATCTAAAATAACTGCAATGTAGTCATCCCTTGTCTGCCAAGGATCGCGGAAAAATTCCTGTCCCTGAATCTCATAGACCTTAATCAACTCATCTCTGAGCCAATTTAGGGACTCCCGCAGGGGTTTACGCCATTTTTGCTGGTAATTTCCCCCTCCCCCGCAACCACAGTCATCCTGCCAACGATTTACGCCATGGACGCAACTCCACGCGGTCACGGGTTTTAATTCCACTTCCCAAGTCGGGGGGCAAATACTGAGATAATGGGCGAAATTGGTGACTGTCCAGCCGTTTTTAGGGAAAGATTCCGTAAAAGCATAGCTAAGACACTTCTCTGTCCCCTGTTTGTGGTGGCCGAAGGTTTCCCCATCGGTAGCGACGCTGATTAACTGGGAGGGACGATGATCCCCTTTAATTGCCTGTCCCAGACGACCGACGAGAAAATCACTGCTGGCTAGGACATCATTAAAGCCCATATCCCGAGAAATTGGACCATCGTAGAAGAAAATATCCAGATAACGACCATCGGGGATGTAACAGCGATAGGGACGGGTGGGATCGATTTGACCTCCGGCCACCGCGTGCCATTGGGGGTGGGGATCATGGTCGCTAGGGAAAGGACGACAGCGCAGGGCCTGGGAAGGGGCTAAAATGGTGAATTTAATCCCTTCATCGATTAAAGCTGTCACTGTGGCTAAATCAATGGCTGTTTCTGCTAACCACATTCCTTCGGGATCGCGGCCGAAACGGTGCTGAAAATCAGCTTTTCCCCAGCGAATTTGGGTGTATTTGTCCTGTTTGTTGGCTAGGGGCAGAATGATATGATTATAGACCTGGGCGATGGCGTTACCATGACCGTTTAAGCGTTGACAACTTTTTTGATCCGCTGCCAGGATACGTTGATAAACTTCGGGATCATGGGATTGCATCCATGACATGAGGGTGGCCCCGATGTTAAAGCTGAGATATTCGTAGTTATTAACTATTTTGATCACTTCCCCCCGGTCATTGTAAATGCGCGCAAAAGCATTGGCACGATAACACTCGTGATGGATGCGTTCATTCCAATTGTGGAAGGGATGGGCGCTCGGCTGCCGTTCAATTCTGTCTAGATAGGGATTTTCTCGCGGTGGTTGGTAAAAATGTCCGTGAACCGTGATATAAACTCCGTGAGCGGTTTTCAGGGGATCAACCCCCGTATCGTTATAGGAATAAAAGGTTGTAGAAGGATTTTCAACAAGATAAGTCATAGAAATGCCTAGAAAATCGTTTTTTTTGAGCGAAAATAGCTGTAGAATGTAGCGACCTGATGTTTAAAAAAACTGAAAACCTGGCCGTCTTTCACGGCCTTGGGGTCACAATACCATGTTTTATTTTCCTAGCAAAGCTAAGGTTAACAATTCGCAACTTCTCTATACACAGCACTAAGTAATACTAAATCTTGTTACAAAATCTAGCTTTTCCCGGTAGGCTGTTGACTATTGCCATCAGCGTTCTACCCTAAGAGAGATGCGATCGCTCTTACCCCTGCCCAAAAAGCGATCGCCATGCCCAAAAAATTGCTCATTCCAAAAATGATCGCCCCCTGCATTCCTATCCCAAGCAATGACAATTTTAAAGTTTAATCAACAAGATAACAGCGATCGCACTACAATATCGGCAATCATAGTTCAATTCCATTGATCCAAATTTCATACTCGCTTATATCAACTTCATCATTCCAAATGATTCCGCTACCTGATGGATCAAGTTGAAAGTTTTTAAAGAAAGCATAGTTTTTAAGGGAAGAAAACATCGTTTTTTCTAGTAGATTTTCACAGTTATATTTTCTAGCTTGATGATTATAAAAATGCACCAATAGAGTATAATTTTCAATGATTTCGGCTGATGTTATTTTGGGGTAAAGCATTGTTTTATTTCAAAGGTGGTAATTTATTAAATTCTTGAGTGTTCCACATTTTCAATAATTCTGGTTGATAGATTGTTGCCCATTCTACAACCATTTTTGTGGCTCTATCAGGTAAGTCTCCTTCAATGATTTCTAAGGTTTCCAGATTAAATAGGGCGTTATATTCTCCATAAATCGCATGAAAATGGGGAGGTGGATGATCGCCAAAAAAGAGTTTAATGATAATTCCATAAAATCGAGTAATTTCTGGCATAAATCTATTTTTAGGAGTCTTTCTTGATGACAAAAATATTATAACAAAGCTTGTTGAGTTTTGTTACCTCGACCTAAACGACAAGATCAGCGATCTGCTACGCAGTGCCTTCGGCATCGCCTCTCCTCATCCCCAAAAAGCGATCGCCATTCCCAAAAAATTGCTCCTCCCCAAAACAATCGCACTCATCATCACAAAAAACGATCGCCATTTGCATTCCTATCCCAAGCAATGGCAATTTTAAAGTTTAATCCACAAGATAACAGCGATCGCACTTTCAAACGCCGAATCGACCACCCCTTACCCTTGAATAAAAAAGATAAACAGTGATCGCACTCAAAAGCCAAAATAATCGCATTTTTAAAGTTTAATCAACAAGATGACAGCGATCGCCCTCTCAATTAAAAGCAGGTTAAGTTAAACAAAGTGCAAAACAACCTACTTGCGATCGCAATTACCTTTTGTACTTTATTGTAAGTTTATAACTGCTTTTTCCTTTTTGTCCCAGTGTTATATAGCAATTCTCTGACTTATGAGGTACAGTAGCAACAGTGAGTAAACTAATTGCGAATATCTTTTTGAGTAACTTGTAACATAGCCAATTCAATCCCTTCTATTAAGTCTTTGTAAGTTCTCGCCTTCAGTTTTCTTAATATCGCTTTGACTTTTGACCAAAAGTTTTCAATAGGAGAGAATTCGGGAGAATAAGGAGGTAAATAGATGAGTCTAGCTTTTTCTTGT
>NZ_JADBUB010000038.1:0-29475 GCF_020245865.1 Microcystis sp. M169S2 | reverse complement strand
TGGAGCAAAAAGTAAGCGTGGAGCGATTCCAGGGCGTGTAGATATCAGCGAGCGACCAGCAATTGCTGACCAGAAAACCGAAATCGGTCATTGGGAAAGTGACACAATGATTGGAGGCAATCATCTAGGAGTTCTCGTTACTCATGTGGACAAAGCCTCGAAATTTTTAGTAGCAGGATTAGCCAAAAACAAAACCGGGCGTTGCTGATTTGAGATATGAATCTTCTTTTGTGGGATTTTTAAAACCTAGACCCAAACTAACTTTTGGATAGGTGCAAGGTTGTCATTCATACCTTGATTCAGCAACGCCAGTTTTTGCTGCGCTTTTTTCTGGCTTGAGATTTTAGGTTCGACAGCAACTCCTTGATTGTTTTTTGAGTTACCCCTTGACAATCAAGACAGTCGCTACAAGCTGAAAACTGTCATTCCAAGCGAAGGGAAGCATCTCGCAGATGCTTTGCTTCAAGGAGTTCACCCGCTTGGCCACAGCGAAGGGTGGAGCTTATCCTGAGCGATAGTAAAGGAATCAGGATTGCATAGGTCAAGATTTTACCCGTTAGCCTTATAACTAAGGAGTAATATCCGACTCAGCACCCCAGCGGGAGCGGGTCTGCTCGGTTAAACCAGTCCGCCGCCCACCCCGCCAGGAACAGGGAACTAATCTAAGACGGAAGTTCCTTCTGTCCAAGTCCGGACGATACCAGACACATCCCCAAACTGAGAGGCGCCCGCAGCTGACGAAATAGCACTGGCAGTGGCACGTTCAACCGTTAGTTGCGTACTTGCGTTTACAGCTGCACCAGCAGACATGGTCACCCCTGTAATGGCAACGGTGGTTCCCGCATTAATGGCCTGGGTAGTGTACTCAACGGTGATTGCAGCAGGACTGCTATAGGCATAGTCAGCGGAGGGCAAAATCTGCTCGGCGGCAAAGCTATTAGTAGCCGCAGCGTTGCCATCGGTGAGAATGCTAGTGACGGCAACGGACAATCGGGATTGGGATGCAGACGCAGCAAATTGGGCTTGGGCGCTTTCGCCAACGGACAATACACCAGCCCCGGCGAGACCACCGGCTAGAATAATTGTTTGTTTCCTTCCTTAGAGGGATTAATGGTTCTGAGGTCATGAGGCGGCTTATGGTTCGGTTCGTCGTCTCAATACCCTCGTTTTTTTTGGTATGGATTGTTACGGATCTAACCCTCATCAGTATAGATTACTATGGTTGGCTACTGTCAAGATCAACTACACAAAAATTTAGTTCTGTCAGTGATCTATTGGAGGTATCTTTTGTGATCGATGAATTGCAAAGACGCAACCCGGGGCAATTCTGGGGGCATTCATCCGACATTTTAGGTAATATGTAGCTACAAAGTGGTATTTTTTACCCTGGTTGGGACGGGTTGCCTACTTCTCAAGATACTAAGGTTTCGAGATTTTTCTAGGCTCGCAGTTTAACCCGATCAACTGATAACCGATAGAGGAGTGCAGAATGGGAGAATGGTTGGATTTTACCGATGAGGTGGTCACTGTTAATGGCAAATGTGAGGAAATTAAACGGGAAAAAGTCACTAATCGAGGTTATCAGTATTTTTTAAGCAAAAAAACCTTTTTAGAGATGATTTCTATCCCTAGCGGTCAATACCTCATCGGTGCGCCCAAAAGCGAGTTAGGCTGGAAATTGAGTCAAAGTCCCCAATCTCTGGTTAATATTCGGGCTTTTTGTCTGAGTCGCTACCCAATTACCCAACGACAATGGCGCGAGGTGGCAAAATTAGAACCAGTAAATATTGAACTTAATCCCTATCCGGCCCATTTTGAAGGTTATGATCGCCCTGTAGAACAAATTAACTGGTGGGAAGCAGTGGAATTTTGCGATCGCCTATCCCGTCTCACGGGACTGAATTATCGTTTACCCGCAGAAAAAGAATGGGAATACGCTTGTCGGGGAGGTACATCAACCCCTTTTCACTTTGGCCCGACAATTTCCACGGATTTAGCCAACTATTCCGGGGTGGACTGGGATTATGGGGGGAAAGTGTGCAGTTATGGTCGTTATGGGGAAGGTCGACTGGGCTGCGATCGCAGGGAAACCACACCGGTGGGAATGTTTGCCGTCGCTAACTCTTTCGGACTCTACGATTTGCACGGAAATGTCAGGGAATGGTGTGCAGATTACTGGCGCGATAACTACGAAGCAGCCACAATAGAAGATAGGGACAGACGAGTTTTACGGGGGGGTTCCTGGAATGACGGTCCCAACAAGTGTCGCTCGGCCTACCGGGTCAAATTTCTGGCTACTGCTGGACTCTATGATATTGGTTTTCGTGTGGTTAGCGATAATTCTCCTTAAATCTGAAAACCGATCACTGATTACCAGTGACAGGGAGGTGAAAAAATTGAAAATAGAACTACCCCAGCAAATAATCAGCGAATTTTGTCAGAAATGGCAGATATCTGAAATGTGTTTATCGAAAATTTGGGTTAAAACCCCGTCGTTCTACGACGGCTTTTCTTGATCCCTAATAGAGCATCTGAGAACTTCCAATGGCGCACCTCTCAGTTATCAGTTATTAGTTATTAGTGGGTAAGTTATCAGTTATCAGATGTGAGTTTTTAAGTGTGCAGTATTAAATAGAAGTTTCCTACTGTCTTTTTACTGATTACTGATTACTGATTACTGATTACTGATTACTGATTACTGATTACTAACCGACTTGACATTATTGGCAGACCTAGTTAAAATAGAGTACAGACACACACATTTTAACTCAATGAAAGCAAGGTATCAATACCGCCTTTACCCAACCAACCAACAAAAGAGGCTTTTGTCTCAATTGTTCGGGTGTGTGCGTGTCGTTTGGAACAATACCTTAGCTTACTGCCAAGAACTTTATCAACAAGGAGAGAAAAAGCTCAAATATACCGAGTTGTCTAAAAGACTAACTCAGATTAAAAAAACAGAAGAAAAACAGTGGTTGACTGAAGTTTCTTCTATTCCTTTACAACAGTCTTTGAGAGATTTAGAGACAGCCTATTCTAACTTTTTTGCATCTTGTAAGGGAGAAAGGAAGGGAAAGAAAGTAAAACCTCCCAAGTTTAAAAAACGTAAATCTAAACAATCAGCAAGATTTACTAATAATAGTTTTACCGTTCATCAATACCATGTTACTTTAGCGAAAATCGGTGATTTAAAAATAGTTTGGAGTCGTCCATTACCCTCTAAACCTTCTAGCGTCACCGTGATTAAAGATGCGGCAGATCGATACTTTCTCAGTTTCGTTGTCGAGATTCGTCCCGAAACTTTGCCAAATAACGAGCAAACTGTAGGGATCGATCTAGGGATTGCTACTTTTGCGACTCTTTCAACAGGGGAAAAGATCAACGCACCAAAACCGTTAAGGAAACGATTGAAACGACTAAGAAAGGCACAGAAAAACCTTTCTAGAAAACAGAAAGGAAGTAACCGACGGGAAAAAGCCAGAAAACGAGTGGCTAAAATCCACGCAAAGATTAAAGACACTCGCACTGATTTCTTGCATAAACTATCCACTAGAGTTGTTCGTGAAAATCAAACGATAGTTTTAGAGGATTTAAACACATCGGGAATGGTTAAAAATCGCAAGTTATCCCGTGCCATATCAGACTTAGGATGGCGTTTTTTTCGAGATATGCTATCAGCAAAGTCTGATAAATATGGGCGTGATTTTCGGATAATTTCCCGATGGGAGCCAACGTCTCAGCGATGTTCCTGTTGTGGGAATATTGGCGGGAAAAAGGCGTTAAATATCCGTGAGTGGGAATGTCTTTTCTGTGGGAATTTTCATGATCGAGACATCAATGCTGCGGTAAATATCAAGGTCGCCGGTGGGCAATCGGAGACTTTAAACGGACGGGTCGGAAAGCGTAAGACTACCGCTAAGGTAGCAGCATCCTGTGAAGCGTCAACCCCATTCAGCGACCATCCTAAAAAGGTGGCGTGGTGAGAAATCGCCGTCCGTTTACGGCGGTGAGGATGTCAATGGGACGGAAAGTTGATTTGCTAACGAAAAAATCGATCGAGCAGAGTCATAATTGGATTCGTCAACGAGAGATTTTAGGGACAGCGCAAGTGATTTATGTGGCGGGATAAGGCTTTTTTACTAGATATTGTCCGAACAGGTCAATTAGCTCAACAATTTGCCAATCAACCAGCAAAATTTGCAGGCGTTTGTCAGAAAATTTTTGAAAATGTACCGCTCCTCGATCGAGAGTTAGAATTGATTTTAGAGACAATAAAGGTGATTTAACCAAATGATTGCTAACTTTGACCATAACTATCTTTCCCCGGAAGATTATTTAGCAACGGAGAGAATAGCCAAGGATAAACACGAATACATTCGCGGTCAAACCTACGCCATGGCTGGTGCGAGTAAAGCCCACGGTATGATTATTATCAACTTAGCCACACTTTTAAAAAACCGGCTGCGGGGTAGTGGTTGTCTTGTCTATGCCACAGATATGAAAGTTCGTCTAGAAATAGCTAATAGTTATTTTTATCCCGATCTTGTAGTCACTTGCGACTCGCGAGATAATCAGTCTTTCTCAGAAGATTTTATCCGTTATCCGCGCTTGATTGTAGAAGTATTATCCCCCACTACTGCTGCCTTTGACCGGGGCGATAAATTTGTAGACTATCGTTCCCTTGAAACTTTAGAAGAATACGTTCTTATCAGTCAAGAACGCATCAGTGTGGATTGTTTTCGTCGCAATGATGAAGGATTCTGGGTTCTTTATCCCTACAGCAAAGGAGCAGATATTTATCTAGCTAGTATCGATTTTCACTGTGCGATCAAATCTTTATATGAAGATATAACAGAAATCTGTTAAAAAATCAGATCAGTTTTTTTCTGTTTACTATTTACTTTTTACCTAATTAATGCTTGTCATCCTCTCCGCTATTATTCCAGTGGGTTTTATCATCCTCATCGGTGTGATAGCAGGAAAAATTCTCACTGTGGAAGTGCATTCCCTTTCCCAAATCACGGTGTATATTCTTGCCCCCGCTTTGGTGATTGATGGACTCTATCGCACCACTTTATCCGGCAGCAATATCGGTTTAATTCTCCTAGGCTTTGCTCTTATTTCACTGGTAATGGCGATTGTCGTCGAAATTATCGCCTATTGTCTTAGTCTCGATGCTGATACCCGCAAAAGCCTCATGGCTGCCGCCGTGATGCCTAATAACGGTAATATGGGTTTACCGGTGGCTAGTTTTGCCCTGGGTGCGGCTGGACTGGAAAGAGCGATAATCTATATGATTGGCTCTAGTATTCTTTTATTTGGTATTAGTCCCGCTTATTTGCAAGGAAAAAGCTTTCTTTCGGGATTTCGCTTAGTTTTTCAATTGCCCTTAATCTGGTCAATTTTTATCGGCATTGGCTTTCAAACTTTCTCTTTTCATCTTCCCCTGCAATTAGATAAAAGTGTTAGCTATCTAGGAGAAGCGGCAATTCCTTTGGCTTTAATTATCCTAGGTATCCAATTATCTCAGCAAAAATTAGCGATCGGTAAATTAGAATTATTAGGGGCCTGTTTGCGTCTTTTAGTCGCTCCTCTTTTGGCATTTGCGATCGGCAATAGTTTAGGATTAACTGGTATGGATCTAAAAATTCTCATCCTACAAAGTGCCATGCCCACCGCCGTTAATACCGTCATTTTAGTCACAGAATTCGGTGGTTCGGCCGCTTTGATGGCCCGCACAGTTGTGGTCACTACCCTTGCTAGTTTTCTGACTATTCCTTTCTTTCTTTGGTTATTAAAAGTCTATTTATAATTAGGGTTTGCTGAAAAAGTTTGTTGGTGGGGTTAGGAGTCAGGAGTCAGGAGGCAGGAAGCAGGAGGCAGTATTCTTCCCACTTCCCACTTCCCAATTCATAATTCATAATTTATCCCTTGACTGACCCCAGCAATGGCAGCCAAGAGAAGCCAAACAATAGTATTAATCTTGACATCGGAGAGGGTGACATCGACGAGATTAAATAAAACGCAAGCGCCAAAGGCTACCAGATAGGTAAAGATAATTAACTCACCCCCGGCTTTTTGTTGCCGTAAAAAGATAAATAAACGCACCCCTTGGGCATAAATCCAACCCACCCAAACAGACAATAAAATTAAGCCGATAATTCCCGTTTCTGCCATTAACATCAAATATAAATTATGGGGATGACCTAACCATAATCCCTGACTTTTTTCGTAGAGAGGTGTAAAACTGCGTAATCCCCAACCCAATAGGGGTCTTTCTTGGGTCATTTCTAGAGTAAAACGCCATTGAGTTGATCTGAGAGTCGCTAGAGGGCGATTGGGGAACATTTCATCGGACAATCGCGCCCAAATCGCCCTAGGAACCAAAAAACGCAGACTATCCCTGAAAGGATTTGGTCCCCAAGAAGCGAGGGAAATCACCCCCCCCAAGAGGACAAAACCGGCGACTAAGGCATTCCAACCCAGATAAAGGGCAAAAATTAAGCCTCCTAAAAAGGCTAAGGCCCAAGCATTGCGAGAATTGCTTAAAAATAGCCCTACACTGTCGATAAATATGGTTAAAGTTAAAAACCCGACTTTGAGATTTAAAAGGTTATTTCTTTGTCTGTGCCACTGCCGCCAAGTTAGAATTAATAAACCGATCGCTAAAATCACAGTTATGAGTAAATAAGCCCCCAGAAGATTAGCATACATAAAAACCGAAGACATCCGCCCCAAAGGTTCACCCCCCGCCCCGTAGGGCCAGGTAAAAATCCCTTTTAATGCTTCTGGTTTTTGCCAACCGAGAAAAATTTGTCCCCATCCCATCACCACTACCCAAACCGAGGGAATAACCATCACCCAAGCTAGTTGACGCAATTGAGAGGGTTTTTTAATTAATTGCCGAATATTGCTAAAAAAGAAGAAAAAAGGCAGAAAATTTCCTAAACCAATCCAAGCATCCCCCGGAGTTGGGGAAAGACTGGCACTAATCATCAACCAAAGAGTGACGATACCGAGACCTTGATTGAGACGTGACTGGATAATTGCCCGAAAATTGCCAGTAAAAACCCTAATTAACACGATAATAATGCCGATACCCGCCAACTCCGGCAGGATCATGGCGATAAAAACTGAAAAAAGTATTAAATTCCACTCCCACCCTTGACAAAAAATCTTTTTCATGCTATGCAGGTTGCCAACAATCCTCACGAGTCAGACGAATTTGGGCAAGGGCAAAAATAGTCGGGATAATCCGGCCGTAATCAGTGGCGATCGCCTTCCAACCGAGATCAGCAATAAACCAACCCCATAAAGCTGGCCCTACCAAACTTAACACGGTTCTGACCGCTCCGTACCGGGCTGCCGCCCTAGTCATGCCCTGTTTAGCCGTTTGTAGGGCGATTTGATTAGCAATTGCCCCACCCTGGACTAGGGCAGTCTTTGCCCCTTGATAGCGGGCAAAATGGAGAGCGAACTGCCCGGCGATATGTTTGAGCAGAATCGGTTTCAGGATAGAATTAACGGCGATGACGCTACTGCCTTTGAGGACTATATCGAGGGGATTGTGTTGTAGGTGAACGGGTAAGGGTTGGGGAGTGTGGGAATCCGCGAGCGCCTTTTGAATTTGAATCGAGAGGGATTTTTGTTCCGATGGGGGGAGACGTTTCCAAGCTTTGTTAACCAGATGAAGATAGATTTCCGCTTCAATTTCCGTTGTCGGCATTTTTTGGGAGTAGGGAACCTTGAGGAAATGACAGACACGGACGAGAATTTGACGATAACTAACTTTTTCGGTTTGACCTTTTAATACTGTCACACCGTCGGCAGCCAAATAACGAAAACGATCCTCGACGCTATCTAACCAACTTTCCCAATCTTGACTTTGAACGGCGATTGCGTCCGGCGCTCGTAGATAATCGAGAGGGTTAAAACGACGGCAAAAGAGGATGTTAGTGATTTGCTGCAGTTCCTCCTCGGTGGCTAACTCCAAAGCTGTGCGTAGTTCGTCCAATGTGGTTTGTCCTCCTCAGCCCCAATAATCAACTTAGTTTCGCTAGTGCTGATTACTACTAATATTAACTCAAGGGTTCACAGGATTAGGAAGGCTAGTGACAAATTTTTCGATTAAGGTTGGGATCATTGGTGCGGGTTTAGCCGGGTTAACCTGCGCTCGTCAGTTGTGCGATCGAGGTTATACTGTTAAGCTATTTGATAAGTCTAGAGGCATTGGTGGTCGTTTAGCCACGCGACGGGTTAATCGAGCTAATCAAGAGATGGCTGTGGATCATGGCTTGCCTTTTTTGACTGTTCAGGGCGAAAAAACGGCGGCTTTAATTGATAATCTCCTGAGAGAGAATATAGTTACTTCTTGGTTTGATTCTAGCTATGTTGCTCCTTCTGGCATCAATAGCGTGGCGAAATTTTTAGCTCAAGGTTTAGAAATTGAACGAGATTTTCTGGTTACTCGTCTGGAAAATCGTCAGGGAAAATGGGTTTTAAACAATAACGGTCAAATTCGGGGGGAGTTTTCGGTGATTGTCCTGGCTATTCCCGCCCCGCAAGCAGCGTTATTGTTAGAAAACTCTCATATAACTACTATGCCAGAATTGCGATCAATCGTTTACGATCCCTGTTTAACGGTAATGGCGGGTTATGGTGCTTCTTTACCCGCAGTTGCTCCCTCCACCGCTATCGCTTGGTTAGGACTTGATAGCAGTAAACGGCAATCATCCCCTGATTATGTCTTTGTTGTGCATAGTAGTGGAGATTTTGCGGTTAAATATCTCGATAGCGAGGATTTAGAAGCAGTTAAGCTAGATTTACTCGCTCGTGCTTCTTTGCCTCTCCCGGATTGGTCTCAGATTCACCGTTGGCGTTATGCTTTAGTCCGTCAGGGTTTAGCTGTACCCTGTTTAAGTGTTAGTAGTCCTTTACCTCTAGTTGCCTGTGGTGATTGGTGTCAAGGGGGAGATTTATCGAGAAATTTTTCCCTAGAAACGGCCTTAACTTCTGGGATAGCGGCGGCTAATCAAGTTCAGCAGCTACTTTCCTAGAATCTAGGGACAGGGTTAAATTCTTAGGTTAAGCTTAAGTTAACAAAAGGTTAAATAATATAATAATTTAGGTATCCTATACTGGGGGGTTGGTCACAATGGAAAAATTCAATTCTAAAGATAACTTTCTCTACCCTAAAACCAGCTACAGGGGTTTATTCACGCCACAAAATTTAGTTTTTAACGCTAATTTGCAGGAATTCGCCCTGAGAGTCTCTTTTATCGCTGGTTTACACACTGGGGGAAAGCTTACCTCCACGGAAGCTTACGAGAAAATTAACCAGCTTTGGCAAGAGTTGAATACCAGTCGAAAATTCCTGTTAGCTAATCATTTTGAGGATGACGGAGATTGAGAGATGGGAGTTTTTCAGTGATCAGTAAACAGCATCTAGACTGCCACAGTAACAAAAGTGGGTCAAGTAGTTCTTAGTTATGTCAGAGCTTTCTGACCATAGCTGGCTTTCATCTTCGAGATAAAAATGTTACCAAAAGACAACAAGAGGTAATTCTGCCGCTAAAATATGATAGCGAGTTGTCAAGAGAACAGTAAAAGAACTGCCAATTGGATCTAGATGCCCCAATATACTACTAAACAAGCAACGGAAAACCCTGTTGTGTCCGACCAGTCCGCCAAGAATCCCTTTTCACTATTTGGTCAATTTTGGGAAAGCCTAAAAATTGTGGCTCAACCCTATTGGTATCCAACGGAGTTAAATGGACGCGCCTTTGGAGATGTGATCATTTCTTGGGGAATGTCAGCTTTGATTCTTTTAAGTATCTTGGCAACAGTCGGGGTAGAAGCTTTTAGTAGCTACTGGAATCGTTATGTACTCGATATTATTATTGAAGATAGAGACCTTTCTAAATATCTCAATACGCTGTGGTTATCCAGTTTGTTGATTATAGGAACAACGGGGTTATTTGCTTTTTCTCAATTTATTCGTCGTCGAGTGGCATTGGATTGGTATAAGTGGTTAACGAAACAAACCGTTAAAAAATATCTCAATGATCGCGCTTATTACAACATTGATTTTACCTCAAACTTAAAAAATCCCGATCAAAGATTATCTCAAGAAATTGAACCAATTACGACCATGACCCTAAGGTTATTAATCACCTTCATGGAAAAAGGGTTACAA
Organism: Microcystis sp. M169S2; assembly: GCF_020245865.1. NCBI lineage: Bacteria > Bacillati > Cyanobacteriota > Cyanophyceae > Chroococcales > Microcystaceae > Microcystis > Microcystis sp. M169S2. The sequence continues at coordinate 19,280 of NZ_JADBUB010000038.1, read as the reverse complement.
ATGATTACTTTTGCGATCATTCTTTGGACAATTTCCCCACAAATTGCGGTTTATTTAATAATTTATACGATCGCAGGAAATTTAATAGCAATTTATCTAACTCAAGAATTAAACAAAATTAATCAATCGGAGCTTAATGATAAGGCGGATTATAGTTATGCTTTAACCCATGTGCGTAACCACGCCGAATCAATTGCTTTTTTTCAGGGAGAAGAGCAGGAAGAAAAAATCATTGAAGGTCGTTTTGAACGGCTTATTAAAAGCTCGGAAAAACTGATAAATTGGGAACGGTTTAATAATCTTTTTAATCGAGGTTATCAGTCAGCGATTAGTGTATTTTCAATGTTTATTTTGACCCCGATGTTTATTAAAAACGAAATCGATTATGGAGAAATTAGTCAAGCTAGTTTATGCTGTTTTCTTTTTTCTAATGCCTTGGGACAATTAATTACTGAATGGGGAACATCGGGTAAAGTTTCCAGTTATATTGAACGGTTAGCCACTTTGACAGATGCCTTAAAAGTTGCCAGTGAAGAGCCGAAAAACTTAAGTCGTATTACCACCCTGGAAGATGAGCGTATAGCTTTTGAGAATCTTACCCTACAAACTCCCGATTATGAAAAGGTAATTGTGGAGAATTTATCGGTTTCTGTCCCTTTGGGAGAAAGTTTACTGATTATTGGGCCCAGTGGTCGAGGAAAAAGTTCCTTGTTACGAGCAATCGCCGGTTTATGGAAAGCGGGTAGTGGTCGTTTAGTACGTCCTTCTTTAGCTAAAATGTTATTTTTACCCCAACGTCCTTATATTATCCTTGGCAGTTTACGCCAGCAATTACTTTATCCCCATACCAATGAGCAGCTGAGCGATGAAGAATTAGAAAATATCTTAAAAAAAGTCAATCTTCAACATTTATTAACTGACAAAAATAGCTTAGATAAAGAAGTCAATTGGGAACAGATTTTGTCCCTCGGAGAACAACAAAGATTAGCTTTTGCTCGACTATTAATCACTAAACCTACCTTTACTATCTTAGATGAAGCAACCAGTGCTTTAGATTTGGCCAATGAAGCCAGTTTATATCGGCAATTACAGGAAAGTGAAACCACCTTTATTAGTGTTGGTCATCGGGAAAGTTTATTTAATTATCATCGATGGGTCTTAGAGTTAACAGAAAATTCCCATTGGCACCTGTCAACTGTAGAAGATTATCAGCGCAAAAAAGTTAATGACATGGTCATGATGTCAAAAAAATCAGAAGATTTTTCGGCGGTAAAAATAGAGCCTTTGTCTGAGGTTAAAACTGAGCATGATGCGGAAATTGCAGGAGTTTCTGAAATAGCCGAAGGTTTGTCCCATCAACAAATGCAGTCCCTAACTGACTATTCTTTAAGTAACGTCCGGAGTCGTGCCAGTTTAGGTAAAATCATTACTGCCAAAGATGGTTTTAATTATCGTTACGATAAAGACCCAAAAGCCTTAAAATGGGTGAGAATATAGCTAATGGCTTGACAAACAGATTGAAATTGAGACAGGGTATGAGGTGTGGTGGGTAGGGTGTAGGGGGTAGGGAAAATTTTTCAACTTTCCCCTCTCAGGAGAACTAGAGAATGAGGTTTTTGCTGGGTAAGTTGATTAACAAGCTACTAACTGATAACTGATAACTGATAACTGATAACTGATAACTGATAACTGATAACTGGTAGAGGAATTTTATCAAATGAAAGCACTGGAAAAACTTGTGACGGAACGATTATATTTAGTCCCCTTAAAGCTTGAACTTCTGAAAGCGGCAATCATAAGTATCGATGAATTAGCAACAATTTTGGGGGTAAAAGTTGCTGCTGACTGGGCCGAACAAGAGTTGATTCAAGCTTTCCCTGATATTGCGAATATTTTGCTGCAATTCCCCTTACAAAATGAGTGGGGGTGGGGGAGTTTAATTATTCATCAAACAGAAAATACTCTTATTGGTCATGTGATGATCAAAATTATTCCTGATGTCACAGGTTTACCCACAGATGCTGTAGAAATTGGCTATCAAGTAGCACCGTTATATCGACGACAAGGCTACGCATCTGAGGCGACAAAAGCAATGATGGACTGGACACTTTCCCAACCTGGTATGCAAACAGTGACCGCTGGCTGCGCTCCCGATAATATAGCTTCAAAGCGAGTTTTAGAAAAAATCGGCATGGATCTGATAGAAACACGAGAGAAAGTCTTGGTCTGGAAATTAAGTAGATCGAAAAGTTTTTCTTAACCCTTATCAGGTATTTCAAAAATTTAAAAGTGGTGCGTTACGGCGGTTGTCAAGATTATTATCGCCTAACGCATCCTACAAGCTGATATATAATGGTTTTAAAAGTCAGGTTAAGAACATCTCAATTAGGCTTGACATATGACTGAAATCCCGACCAACCAATCCAACTTAGTGATTTTAGGAGTCTCATCAATGACGGAAACTACTGAAACGGCCATTCCCAATGATTTTCTGGGAATTAATCCCGCAGAAATCAACAAAAAACTTGTCTCCTGGGGAATTTCTCTGGATGAAGTTGTTCAAAAACTTGCTTCTCTGGGACTCCCCGGCATTATTTTCATTATTGCCGTTGCCGCATCCAGCGCTACTGCCTATCCTATGATTTACGCACTTTTTGGGTTAGGCGGTCCTCTGGGACTAATTGGTGGACTTGGGGTCTTAGGCCTCTCTACCATTATTGGTGACATTGTGACGGGTTATGGCATTGAGGCACTGCTGAAAACAGTCTATCTCAAGCGTCGTGAAACAGAAACTCAAGAATATCTGATTAATGAGGTGGAAGGTTTACCAATTTCTCAAGTTCTAAAACTTAACCTAAAAAAGGCTATTGAAGTAGAAATTGCTGCCGAAGAACCCGTTGCTCCCAAAGAAGTCGAAATTGCTGAAGAGTAGTTTTGAGTTGACTAAGCACTTTCTCCCTCCTCTACCCTGCTGCCTCCACTGGCAAATTGACTTGTTTAGCAAACTCTAAATACAACAAAAAACCGCTATAAATCTTACTTCTGCTTGACTTATGGCGGTGGTTGTTTTCTGTCTGAATTACTGAAAACAATCTTTAAATTAATTAACTATCTTCCCAGTCAGAAGGCCATTTCCAAGTCCAAACGGGAGCGGGTTCAGAATCGGGGGGGGAATCAGGAGTCGGAGCCTCGTCTTGGTCCGCAGATAAAAAACGAGCAAAGAAGGGGATTGCTTTACTTTGTTCGGTATTGGGATAATTCATGGTCGTTCCTAGTTTTGAGTAGCAGCTTTTTCAATATAGCTGCGATTACCCTGTGATAGTAACATATATTGCCGTCTTACTCAAGTCAAATCCTCACCTTACCCGCACTCCCATCGGTGACACTTATAGCGGTATTCAGAGTCATCAGGTACGCCAGTTTTCTTCCCTGTTCTCCGCTCCCCATTCCTAATTGAAAAGCGATAACTTCTGTCCCTCACCAGATAGGATAATTGCGATAAGATACTCTGACTCTGTATTAGTTGGTTTATGAGTTGACGAGGATTTCAGCGATCGCCTGGGAGATGGGAAAATAAGGAGGATAAAGTTCTAGCCAGAAAAACTCACCAACGGGATTAATTTCTAAAAAGATATAACGTTCATCTGGTGTGACAATCATATCAATTGCGCCATAATTAAGACCGAAATATTTCACTAATTCTAGTAGTTGCTTTTCAATAGTTTTCGGTAAATCGTAGGGTTGCCATTGTTGATGGAGCGCTCTTCCCTCTTTTCGCCAATCGTAGATAGCTCCGTCTAATTGTTGGGAATTAATCGCCGCCGTAAATATTTGTTCACCGACGATAGTGATGCGTAATTCTAAAGCTTTAGGAATGTTTTCCTGAAAAGTCATGGGACAAAATTGCAAACCTTCCAAATTATCTAAGTCTTCCTTAGTAACAGGACTGGTAAAAACAACCATTTCCTCTTGCTTGTCTCCATAAATAGCAAATTGAGAAAGCATTTTAGTCACAATTCCCGTCGCTTCAAACTCCTGAGCAAATTGCTTGACAGCTTCAGGATTATTAGAAGTTAAAGTCCCCGGAATTAATAAACCTAATTGTCGCGCCACTTGTAACTGCAATTGTTTATGATTGGCATGATCTACCTTAGCAATTGGATCAAGATGAAAACCAGATAAACTAGCAATCATTCCTCGAATACTTAACCGACATTCCTTAAGAGAAGCTTCGCGAAATTGACTATCCATCCCATCGGGTAATTTTAGTCCGTATCTCATGCGTCGATACCAAACAGAAGAAACTTCTTTTAGCTCTAATTTTTGTTCTCCATCGGTAATAATTCCGCCTTTTTGACCGCCTGAGTAAAGATCAACTTTCACCTCTGTAGGGAAGCGATCAGTATCAAAACGGAAGGCTTTTTTACCCATCGTTTCTATGGCTTTGATTACCAGAGGAATACTTTCATTATCGTGGCTAAAAGTAACAATTAAAACGGTCATAAATCTCCTTGATGATTTGGGATTGAGAATCCTGATTAGATTTTGTATTGAGAATCTTGATAATCCTAAAATCCTCAAAATCCTGATTAGGTTTTGGTTTGATTTTTAGCATACTAAAAAATCAGCGATCGCATTAGAAATAGGTAAATCTAAATCCCGTTCTAACATTCCCCACTCACCACAGGGATTAACTTCTAAAAAAACGTATTCTCCCCCAGGAGTTAAGATAAAATCAAACGCCCCAAAATTCAACCCTAAATTAGCCATAAAAATCTGAAGTTGCTGCAATAGTGAATCGGGTAAAGTATGATGTTGCCAAGCACCAGGATCAATACCCGGTCTTCGCCAATCTACGGCTGAATGATTATACTGAGAAGATTCTAAAGCACCCACAAATGTTTGTCCATTAACCACGACAATTCTCAATTCTAATTGTTTAGGAATTTCCGCTTGAAAAACCATGGGACAATAGCGTAAAGATTCCGCTTCCTCAAGGTCTTCTGCTTTCACCCTACTGGTATAAAGAAAAAATTCCGGCGACTCCATACTTCGGGCGATCGCAGTTAACAATTTACTCACCATTCGTCCCTGAACCTGGGAAAAAAACTCCCGGGCAGCATCAGGATTATTGGTAACTAAAGTGGGGGGAATAATCAAGCCAACTTCTGAGGCCAAACGAAGTTGTAATAACTTATTTTTAGCCCTCTCAATTTGCGCTAAATTATCTAACCAACGCGCTGACCTTAAACTATCCCAAAAACCTGCCAAAGTCGTCTGGGATTCTCGCACACAAACCTCCCGAAACTGAGGATCTAAATCCCCTGTTAGTTCAGGCTGCCAAATACGTCTTGTCCAAACAGATTGCACCTGTTGACTATCAATAGATTGATGGTTATAGGTTAATTGATAAAAACTTTTTTTACCATTAAATTGGGCTGTTAGTTGAACCTCTAAGGGAAATTTATCGGTATCTAAGCGAAAAGGTGTGGCTCCTTTTTTTTCTATCGCCTCAGCCACGCGGTCAATCGTGAAAAAATCGCCGCTATGGGTCAACAATAAAACAACTTTAGGCGATTCTTTCATATCAGTTGCAAGTCCTTACATTTTAACCCATCTTAAGGCTTTTGGGTCGGTCTTTATTGATCCTAATCTCAAGAAAATGCTGCAAAAAGTCTTGCTTTTGCTTGACTTATTGCAGTATTGGTTTTTTCTTGAGTAATTACTAAAGTTACTTTACAGCACTTCTCAGGATCTCAACGTGCAGTTTTTTTGGCTGCGAGCCTTCCTTAGTGGAGCCTTTAGCTTTTTGTCTGTACGGTGTAATCAAGAAAAGTGCTGTAATTACTCAAGTGATCTGAGTTTAATACTCTTCCCAGTCAGAAGGGTATTTCAAGGTGGTCCCGAAGGTAGGCTCAGGGGAAGGAGACTTGATGGAAGATTCCTCTTTGCTTACGGACAAGAAACGAGCAAAGAAAGGAAGTGCTTTACCTTGTTGATCGTTGGGATATGCCATAGTTATTCCTCTGGTAATTTCGAGTGAATAGGTTTAATCACTCAGACAAAACTAACAACCTGTACTAACCCTTGAAAGCTTTGCTGTGCATGGCTTTCAGAATTGGGATTGTGCAAATAATTTGCCTTTGTTTGGGTGATGGGAAACATAATAAGCACTAATCTGGCCAATGTCAAGCACTTAAGAAAAATTTAAGAACAATTTCCGCTAAATCCGACATTCAGCACATCTTCATATACTTTTATATATTTTTACATTCCCCAAGATGTTTTAACGAAAAACCTTGATTGTAGAAACTACTATTGAGAACATTTTCAATAATTGATTTTTTCTGAGAAAAAAATTGACAATTCTTCACCTTGATCAAAATCCATCATTGTAGTTATAATTCTTACTGGCAAGGGTTTGGAAGGAATATATTAGTAAAAATCATCAATTGAATGTTAAGAAGCGCGGAAAGTGGGATTTAATACTCCACACTTAAAACTCAAATCTGATAACTGATAACTGATAACTGATATCTGATATCTGATATCTGATATCTGTACAACTACTTAGTATAAACGCTTACGGGGGCGATAATTAGCCACGGATTCCACTAAACCCAAGGCGATAAAATTGGTTAATAAAGATGAACGTCCATAACTTAACCAAGGTAGAGGAATCCCTGTAATCGGGGCTAATCCCACGGTCATGCTAATATTAAGAATTGCCTGAAAAGCGATCATCGAGAGAACACCGATCGCTATTAAAGAACCGAAGTTTTCTTTAGCAGTATTAGCAATGACTAACAAACGCCAACAAACTAACCAGAAAGCTATTAAAACTAGAATACTGCCGACAAAACCGAATTCTTCCCCGACTACAGAGAAGATAAAATCGGTGTGTTGTTCGGGAATAAAATTTAATTGGGTTTGGGTGCCTTGGTGTAATCCCCGTCCCAATAATTCTCCCGATCCGATGGCAATGCGGGATTGAATTAATTGATAACCTCCCCCCAAAGGATTCTTTTCTGGGTGAAGAAATAGGGTTAAACGATCTTTTTGATATTCTTTTAATAAACCCCAAAAAACCTCGCCTAATTTACCCACTGCCAGATTAGTTGCCACCACGATGAAAGTAGATAAAAAACGGTAGGGAAGGGTAAACCAAGCAAGTACACCGATGATAATTGCTAAAACAATCCAAGCAGGAAAAAGTAAATTAAACAGAAAAACCGATGCGAGGGGAGATAACAGGATAATCATCCAAGGCAGTTTCGCATTAGCCCAGTAAATCATGCCTAGGGTAATTGCCCCAAAGACTAATCCCGTCCCCAGGTCCGGCTGCGCCATAATTAACACCCAGGGGATGGCAGTGACGACAAAGACACGAGCGATCGCAAAAAGATTATCGGCGGGACGATGATGTAGGAGGGCTGCTAGGGTGATAATTAAACCTACCTTGGCAAATTCCGACGGTTGCACGTTAAAACTGCCGATATTAATCCAACTTTGCGCCCCATTCGCCGTCACCCCTAGGACAATTACCGCAATTAGGGAGAGATTGGTGAGAAGATAGGTTAACCAGTGCCATTTCAACAGACTTTCGTAGCGACAACGGGCCAGAAATAAAGCGATCGCCACTCCCACGCATCCGAATAACCAGTGTTGCCACCAGTCGAGAGCAGTGGTATGTCTTTCGGCACTACGAATCATTAAACCACCGAAAACGGTTAAACCCGTCACCAAAACGAACAAAAGCCGATCCATTTGGGCTATATCCCGGAAAATGAAGCTAAACTGCTCACTAAAACCGCGTAGTTTCCTACTAATAAGGGACTGTCTTCTCACCATTTCTCTCCCCAAATTTACTAACTAACTAGGGTTTGCTCAATAAATCTAAAAACATTGTTCGATAATACTTTTAGACCTTTTTGAAATCCAAAAGTACCGGCCCTTGGAGTGATTGGGGGGAAAATTCCGGGACTTTTTCCCTGAAAATGGGTAAAACCCTACACCCTACACCCCACACCCTGCCCCTAGGGAAAACTTTTTGCCGCAAACCCTAACTATAGGCTGCCACGGATACTTTCGCCGCCACCTGACGAGCGATCGCTATCAGGGCTTTAGCTGAGGCCGATTCTGGTTGCCCTAAAACTACTGGTACACCAGTATCACCGCCCTCCCGTAGGGCTATCTCCAGAGGCACACATCCCAGTAAAGGAATGCCCAATTCTTGCGAGGTTTTTTCCCCACCACCGGACCCAAATAGATCATAGGAGCGATCGGGCTGATCGGGGGGGATAAAATAACTCATATTTTCCACGATACCCAAAACCCGCGCCCCTAGCTGTTGGAACATTTTTAAACCCCGGCGCGCATCAATTAAAGAAACCGTCTGGGGAGTGGTGACAATCACCGCACCGGCTAAGGGGACCGATTGAATTAAAGTTAATTGTGCATCCCCGGTACCGGGAGGCATATCGACGATTAAATAGTCTAAATCGCCCCAATTGACTTGATAGAGAAACTGACGGATAATGCCGTTTAACATCGGACCGCGCCAGATTACCGGTTGATCGGGGTTGATCAAAAAGCCCATGGAAACCATTTTGATGCCATGGTTGAAAGCGGGTTCCAATATCTCGCCATTTGCGCCCTGTACCGTCACTTGTGCGTCATTTAAGCCCAACATTGTCGGGGCGTTGGGGCCGTAGATGTCCGCGTCTAATAGCCCCACTTTTGCCCCTAAATGAGCCAAGGCGACGGCGATATTGACAGCCACGGTACTTTTTCCCACACCGCCCTTACCACTGGAAACGGCGATAATATTTTTAACCCCCTCCACACCTTGGCGATCGGGTAAAGCTTTTTGTTGCGGGGTTTCGGCAGTTACTGCCACGGCGACACTTTCCACCCCGGGCAGCTGTTTAACAGCTTTTTGGCAGTCTTCCACGATAAATTCGCGCAAAGGACAGGCAGGAGTGGTCAAAACTAGGGTAAAGCTAACTTTTCCGCCATCGATCGCCACATTGCGGATCATGTTCAATTCCACTAGGCTTTTTTGCAGTTCTGGATCTTGAACGGGACGTAATACTTCTAAAATCGATGCGGTATCAAGGGGCATGGTTTCAGTGTCTCTAATCAAGTATTGTTCTTATAGTTATTTATCTTAACCTTGTGGGGGTTGGGTGTTGGGGTGTTAGGGTGTTAGGGTTTTAGGGTTTTAGGGTTTTAGGGTGTTAGGGTTTTAGTTGAAATTCCCCCATTCTCCCATATCTCTATATCTCTAGATTACGGTAATAGGATCGCCGACTTTAATTGTACCCGTCTTTTCGGGGATGACATTTTCTCCGAACATGATGCCCCCGGGGAAACTGCGAAAAGTGCTTAAGGTTTTTAAAGGTTCTTGCTGGGGATTTCTCCTACCTGTTTCTTGATCCGTGGTGGTGATAATACAGCGACTACAGGGTTTAACCAGAGCATAATTTATCTCACCAATTTTGATCTTTTGCCAACTACTTTCGCCAAAAGCTCGATCGCTACTAATAACAATATTAGGACGAAAACGATTCATCGGCACTGGTGCCACTAAACGCCGATTTAAGTCCTCTAAAGAAGCAGTATTAGTTAATAAAATTGGATAACCATCGGCAAAGCTGACGGGAGTATGATCGTTCCCCGCATAGCGAGGATTCGCAGGACGTGGATAATCAGGAGATTGTCGCACTAAACGACAAGGAATGTCGAGAATTTTCTCAAACCATTCGGCGATTTCATCTCCTTGATCTATGGCTATGGTGTGAGATTCCCAGATTTGAACCGCTCTTTTTTCTCCTGTGAAATTAGGCTGAAAAGTCAGGGAATCTTGAGATGTTTTCAGAGAAAAATTATCTCCTGTCATCCTGATAGAAACGGTGGCTAATTGCGGATATTCTCTTTGAGTGATAAATTTACCCTTGGCATCCACTAACATCATTTCTCGATCCCAGAGTAAACCTTTAGGAGTCACTTCAGCTTGGGATAATTGAATACCTCGACAGGATTTAATCGGGTAGATATAGAGATCAATAACCTGCATTTTCTTTCAGTAGTTCTACATATTTTTTGGCCACATCTTTCCAAGTCCAGAGATTAACTTTATTGGGAATATCTTCGGGTAACAAGCGAGGAATTGGATTGAGGATAAATTGTTCTAAACAATTAGCTAAACTTTCCGCATCTCCCCTAGGATAGAATTGCACTCTTTCGGGACAATTATATAATTCTACCTGTTCTTGAAACACTTCTAAATCGGAAGCGATAACGGGAATGCCTTGTAAAATGGCTTCCGCTATTGCTAATCCAAAACCTTCGTATTTTGAGGGAAATACCACACAGGAACAGGTTTGATAATAAAATTGCAAGGTTTTATAGTCTTGATAACCTAATCCCTTGATATGACTCGGGAAAATTTCTTGATTGTCCCGATAAAGTCGGGTACATTCTTTGAGATAATCTTGGTATTCTTGGGTTTTGGACTGTTGAGATAATTGCAGATTTCCACTAACTAGATTATCGGTTTCTTTACCGATGAAAACTATTTGAAATTTCAAACCTTTTTTCGCTAGTGTAATTGCTGCCTTGAGCAAAGTCAGATGATCTTTGTAGATACCAAAGGAGGAGGGAAAATAAAAAGTAACTAGCTCACTTTTGACTAGATCACTCTTGAGATTAGATTCATCGATAAATCCTGCTAAGGGTACAGCTTTTAATTTACTGGCATAGGTAGCATTGGGAAAAATTTTTAAAACATCGTCTTTAGTTTTTTGGGAAATCGTGAACAGTAGATCAGCCCGATCTAACCATTCTTTTAAGACTTCATTGTAGGGTTCTTGATAGGATTCTGAGTAGGTTAAGGGAGCAAATTGCCAAAACACATCATAAATAATGCCACTTAAAGTAACCTTGACATTGGGGGGAGAAATCCGATTAGTCATCCCATACAAACAATGATCAGCTTGGTAACGCTTGATAATCTGATTAATTCTTGCTTCGATGCGTAAAAGTTCAATTCTACGAGAGAAAAGACGATGAAGAGCATTCAGTCTTAGGGTTTTGTAAAAATTCGCTATAAGACCATAAAAATAGATTAATTTTGTCTCAAAACTTTTCGGATAAAAAGCGAAATCCTCGTAGATAATTTTATCGGAATCGGGCATTAAAGACTTAAAATATTCAATATCATTACGGGGAAGTACGATAATAATTTGTTCGACGTATTCTAATAAGCTAGGTATTAAAGAGATAATGACTCTTTCTACTCCTCCTTTGCGATAAAACACGATCGGGATGACAATTTTCATAGATTTCCTTGTCGATAGCTGGCAATAAAAAGATTGATTTTTGACTTGAACCTATTATATGATAGGCTCGAATTGTTCTACTGAGTCGAGAAATCGAGTTAAATTCAAGGAACTAAGACTCCATCACCCATCGCCCCTATTTTCCCTCGATCTTGGAGAAAAAGAGTGTCACAAGCTACTCCATCCCTACAATCTAATCTCAAACAATGGCTAAGGGCGAGCGCACCTTCCCTATTTCAAATTAAACAGCGTTTGAGCGCCCGTCGTTGGCCGAAAAAATCGATCGTTATTTACACAGAAAAATATCGTCCCATGCGTCCGGCGGAAATTTGGCAACGCGGGGCCAGTGGCACCCAGGCATCGGTGGCTTTTTTAGCGCAGGAATGGACGAAACGCGGCTATAAAGTGACAATTTTTGGCAATTGTGAGGGTATGGAAGGGGAACAGGACGGGATTCGCTATGTTAATTATTACCAGATGAATTGGCAGGATCACTTTGAAACATTAGTGATCTCTCGTCATCCCACCTATTGCCGTCCGGGTACCAAGGCAGAACGAATTTTTTTTGATTGGCAAGATATTAAAGTTCCGGCAGCCTCCTATACCCCCGAAATTTTGGCTAGATACGACAAAATTTTCTGTAAAAGCCAATATCAACGGGATTTACTGGATTTCTGTCCCGATCATCAATGTCCGATTGTTCCTAATGGTATTGATGCTTCTCTTTTGGCTGTAAGTGAGACGGTGCCAGAAAGCGAGCATCTTCCCTATCGTCTAGTCTATGCCTCTCGTTATTATCGCGGCTTAGAGTCAATGTTAAAGCATGGCTGGCCGATTATCAAGGCGGCAATTCCCGCAGCTGAGTTACATCTCTACTATGGTTTTACTAAACGGGATGGCTATAGCGATCGCAGAGAATGGCGCGATAATTTAATCGCTTTGATTAAAGCTAGTCCGGGGGTAGTTGATCGCGGAATGATCGGTTATCGTCAACTAATCGAGGAAAAAGCTCGCTCTGCTATTCATTACTACGGTTGCACCTATCGTGAGATCGATTGTATTTCTGTGCGCGAGTCAGCAGTGGTAGGCTGTCTGCCAGTGGTGACGGATTTTGCTGTTTTTCGAGAAAAAGACTACTGTGTGAAAGTGCCGGGGGAAGTAACCGATCCGGCTACTCAGGAAGCTATAGCCTGGAAAATTGTCGAATTACTGAAAAATCCCCAGCTTTTAGCCCAAGAGCGCGAAAGATGTCGTCAAATTGCCCTAAATGACACCTGGGAGCGATCGGCTGCCGCTTGGTTAGATGTGATTGAAAAGGAGTCTCCGAGCCAGTAGATTGTTTACTCAGACTGGAAAACTGACCTTTTCGCTTAATAAGTGCCTAAATTAGGGATTTTAAGGGGAAGTACGCCCTTGAAATCTCACTTATGCGGGATAAGCTAAGACGCATTTAAAGCACTTATTCTTAAGATTAGCCGAATCTCCCCCAATCCCTTTACTGTTGCCTCTTGCCTCTTGCCTCTTGCCTCGTCTCAACAAGCAATTTAAATGCTTAACAGCTTATCTATGAGCATTTCTTCTAAAACCCTGGCTACCCTTAGGATTAACTCTTCGCGATCGGGAGCGGCGATGATTTGCAAACCTAAAGGTAACTGGGATGGACGTTTAATCGGCAAAGAAAGGACAGGTAAACCGATAAAAGAAAAAGGTTGGGTGAATCTGCCTAAATTAGGTCTAATTAATAGCTCTTGCCCGTCAATAATCATTTTTTCTACTCCTAACGGCGGCGCAGTACAGGGAATTGTCGGGGTGAGGATAATATCGACTTCGGTGAAGATCTCTCGCAGACGATCGCGATACCAACGGCGAAAACGTTGAGCCTGTAAATACCAGCTAGAGGGAATTAATGCCCCTGCCAAGAAGCGATCCCGGGTTGCGGGGTCAAAATCCTCTAATCTGGTCTGTAAACGCGGTAAATGCCAATTTGCTCCTTCTGCAGCGGTAATTATATAGGCGGCTGCCCTGGCGCGGGCGGTTTCGGGAATGGTGATTTTTTTAGTCACTCCTAAACGTTCGGCGATCGCTGTCACCGCCTCGAATACTTCCAGTTCGGCTCCCTGCTGAAAATAATCGTCGGCAAGGGCTATTTTTACGCCCTCTAAGCCATTTAAAGAAGCTTTAAGGTTATTTTTGGCAAAAAGACTCCAAATAGCCGCCATATCCGCCACATTGCCGCTAAAAAATCCCGGATGGTCTAAACTACTAACGAACAAAAATAGGCCCTGACGGGATACGCGCCCAAAGGTGGGTTTTAGCCCCACCACGCCACAGCAAGCGGCGGGAACCCTCACGGAACCATTAGTATCGGAACCGAGGGCGAGAGGGACTAAATTAGCGGCAACGGCGGCGGCGGAACCGCCGGAGGATCCCCCCGAGACGCAACTAGGATCGAGGGGGTTGGGAGTAGCCCCATAATGGGCATTTTCGGTGACAAAACCGTAGGCGTACTCATCCATATTGGTCGCCCCCACCAAAACTGCCCCGGCTGCTTCTAGGGTTTGTATAGCGATCGCATCTTGTCCGGCGGCAGGGTGATCTCGATTGATTTTGGAGCCGGCAAGGGTGACAATACCCTTGATATCAAAGAGATTTTTGACGGCGAAGGGAATCCCTGCTAAGACACCGACGGGTTCACCGTTGGCGATCGCTTGATCGATTTTTTGGGCTTGAGCGAGCGCCCTAGGCTGTAAAATGTCGGTAAAGCAATTTAAATGGCGATTTTTCGCCTCTATCTCCGCCAAAGTCTGGCTAATAACTTCTAAGGCGCTAGTTTGACGATTTTGGATCGATCGAGCTAAATTGCACACAGAAATAGTCATGGTTCAAAGCTGAGGGCGCTTTCCCCGTCATCCTCTAAGGGAAATTCTGTCACTAAACTGGCGATTTCTTGCAAGCGTTGCCAGTTTTCAACCACAGAATTTAAATAGCGATCGGGAATGGCTAAATCTAGGATTTTCGCCATGATTATAACGTATTCTTCGGGATTATTCATAGATTTCGTTCTGGTTGGGGTGAAGGAGATCAAGATTTGCTTAAAAGCAGCGCTCAGGAATAAAATCGACACCTAGTTAAGCTGTGAAAATTGCTAGGATATAAGAGAAAATCTCCTGTAAATACAATAGCTATCCCTAGGGAGGAAGTATAACTTAAATTTGTTCTTGACCACCGACTCCCTAGGATCATAACCTGAGATATGATCATAGAACTGTATATTGAGATATTTTCCTCCCCTTCACCCCCCGATTAAATTAAACTTATATATGACCAAAAACAAGAGGTAACAAGCCTCCCCTTTCAAGAGAATGAAAATTAAAAGCTACTGAAGACTACTGGTAGTCACTGATAACTGATAACTGATAACTGATAACTGAAATGACCATCTTACAAGACGAAAAACTCCTCTTTACTCCCGCAATACCCCACAGTGATGCCCTTAGAACTATTTTTGCTTTTCCTAATCAGTATTCCGTCGGTATAACCAGTTTAGGTTATCAAATTGTTTGGGCAACTTTAGCCCTGCGATCGGATATACAAGTTAGTCGTTTATTTACGGATTTTCAAGAATCTTTACCCCGTTATCCCGAATTAGTCGGCTTTTCCTTTTCTTGGGAATTAGACTATGTTAATATCCTCTCGCTGTTAGAATCTTTAGAAATTCCCTGTCACAGTCATCAACGGCAAGATCGGCAGGCAATAATTTTTGGAGGGGGACCAGTTTTAACCGCTAATCCCGAACCTTTTGCCGCTTTTTTTGATGTAATTTTATTGGGAGATGGTGAAAATTTAATTGCCGATTTTATTAATGCGTATCAAGAGGTGAGAAACGCTGATCGCCCGACAAAACTCCGTCATTTGGCCAAGGTTCCGGGGGTGTATGTTCCTAGTTTATACACCGTTAATTATGATAGTCCTGAAGGTGAAATTACGGCAATTCTACCCATAGATAATAATGTTCCCGCCTTTGTTAGTAAACAAACCTATCGCAGTAATACCCTTTCTGCTTCTACGGTGGTGACAAAACAAGCGGCATGGGAAAATATTTATATGGTAGAGGTGGTGCGAAGTTGTCCAGAAATGTGCCGTTTTTGTTTAGCTAGTTATCTAACTTTACCCTTTCGTACCGCTAGTTTAGAATCTTTAATTCCCGCCATTGAAAAAGGTTTAAAAGTGACCGATCGCCTGGGTTTATTAGGTGCTTCCGTCAGCCAACATCCTGAATTTGAAACCTTACTCGATTATCTTTTTCAACCACAATTTGAGGGAGTTAGACTCTCGATCGCTTCAGTTAGAACTAATACTGTCACGGAAAAATTAGCCAGAATTTTATCCCTAAGAGACAGCAAATCAATTACTATTGCCGTAGAAAGTGGTTCTGATCGCTTGCGGGAAATTATCAACAAAAAGTTAGCCAATGATGAAATTATCCAAGCTGCCATTAATGCCAAAGCGGGCGGTTTAAAGGGGATAAAACTCTATGGTATGGTGGGAATACCGGGAGAAGAAACCGAAGATATAGCGGCGACTGTGGAAATGTTAATAGCATTAAAAAAAGCCGCCTCTGGACTGCGAATTTCTTTCGGTTGCAGCACCTTTGTGCCTAAATCCCATACTCCTTTTCAGTGGTTTGGAGTTAATAAAATGGCCGAAAAAAGATTAAAATATCTAGAGAAACAATTAGGTAAACAGGGCATAGAATTTCGACCAGAGAGTTATAATTGGTCAGTGATTCAAGCTTTATTATCTAGAGGTGATCGCCGCTTAACCTCCCTGTTAGAATTAACCCGTGGCTACGGTGATTCTTTAGGCAGTTATAAACGCGCTTTTAAGGAACTAAAAGGACAAATTCCTCCTCTAGATTATTACGTTCATCAACAATGGCGTTTAGAACAGGTTTTACCCTGGAGTCATTTACACGGTCCTTTATCCTCAAATATTTTAATAAAACATTTAGAACAATCCCAAACAAAAAGGTAAAATATGGCTAATAAGCTAAGACGCATTTAAACAATGTCTTGACTATCAGACCCCAAATGAGGTATTCTATCAAGGTAGATCGGATATTGGTGCAATTCAGACTTGAATTGGTGCTTTTATTAACTATCAATCTCGATTAAACCATTAATTTAATCTTAGTTGATCAGCCCATGAGCCAGAAAAATGATACAGTTACCCTGCTTTTATCCCTGCTGATTACCCTAATATTTTTTGGGGCTGGTAGTTGGTGGTTATACAATCGTTTTCAAGGAAAAAATAACCCAACCAATCTTTCTGAAATCGAGAAAATATCACCAGAGAAAAAATCGGTATCGGCACAAGCAAAATTTAGTCAAGGGGAAAACTTATTAATAGTTGAAGGGGCTTCTTCTGATAAACAAGCTGCTATACAGGCACTCGGAAAAGGAGACTTTCAGCAAGCAGTTTACCTCCTAGAAAAATCCCTGCGAGCTAATCAAAATGATCCCGAAGCTCTCATCTACTTAAATAACGCCCGTATTGGTGAAGCTAAGTCCTATACCATCGCCGTTTCCGTGCCGATTGGGAGCAATGTCAACACCGCCCTAGAAGTTTTACGAGGAGTCGCCCAATCTCAAAATCAAATCAATCAAACCAGAGGAATTAATGGCATTCCTTTAAAAGTTCTCATTGCTGATGATGCTGATAATCCCGCAATTGCTGCTCAAATTGCCCAAAAATTAGCGGCTGATAACAGCATTTTAGGAGTAGTAGGACACACTAGCAGTGATACCTCTTTAGCGGCGGCTGCTATCTATCAAAAAGCGGGATTAGTAATGATTTCCCCCATCAGTACCTCAGTTAAACTCTCCAATTTTGGTGACTATATCTTTCGTTCTGTTCCCAGTGATTTTGTGGCAGCGCGAGCATTAGCTGAATCTAGCTTGCAAAAAATTTCTAACGTCAAGGCAGTGGTATTTTTTAACTCCCAAAGTAATTATAGTCAATCCCTAAAATCTGAATTTACCACCGCTTTAGGATTAGGAGGAGGTCAAGTGGTGAGTGAATTTGATCTATCTTCCCTCACTTTTACCCCTTCTAAAAGCCTCCAACAAGCTCAACAGGAGGGAGCAAATCTAATCGCCCTTCTTGGGGATAGTGGTACCCTAGATAAGGCTTTGCAGGTGGTTCAAATCAATGGTCAAAAATTACCGATTGTGGCGGGTGATGACGTTTATAGCCCCAAAACTCTGGATGTAGGCGGGAAAAATGCCCTGGGCATGATTGTAGCTGTCGCTTGGCATTTGGGGGCTAATCCGAACAGTCCTTTTGTAAAAAATTCCCGCCAATTGTGGCAAGGAGACGTAAATTGGCGCACTGCTACCGCCTATGACGCTACCCAGGCTTTAATCGCCGCAATTAAGGCAGAATCTAGCCGAGAGGGAGTTCAACAGGCGTTAAGAAGCAGTGATTTTTCTGTCCCCGGGGCGACTAATCCAGTGCGATTTTTACCATCTGGCGATCGCAATCAATCTGTGCAATTAGTGGTAGTTAAACCCGGTTCTCGTTCTAGTTTTGGGGTGGATTTTGTGCCAATTTCTCGATAAAATGACAATTAGATCAAGATGAATTATAAGTAAGTATTTATAATTAAATTGAAGATAGATTTTGCCTCTGATCCCCTCTTAATAAGGGGGGTGTCTGACAACTATTAGCACCTACCTACTTATGTTAGAAACTCCCCCCAAATATTCTGTTCTTGGTTTACCAGTTCATCTCCTCGATAACTACAGTCGTTGGTTAATTGATCGCCTCTATCAAGGTTTTGGTTCCCACGTTGTCACTCTTAATGCAGAAATGGCAATGTTAGGAGAAAATGATGCTAAAGTAGCCCAAGTTATTCGAGAAGCAGATTTAGTTATTCCCGACGGTGCTGGGATTGTTATTTACTTAAAATTAAGGGGGAAAAAACAAACCCGCTGCCCCGGTATTGAATTGTCAGAATCCTTAATTACTGAGTTAGGAATGCAGGGTGAGAGTTCTCCTATTGCTTTTTTTGGTGGTAAACCGGGGATTACAGAACAAGCGGCAAGTAATTGGCAAAAAAAGATACCTAATATCCGTATTCTGTCTAACCACGGTTATCTATCCTCCGAGGAAATGTCCGATTGGATTGAGGTGTTAAAAGATCAACAACCGCGGTTAATTTTAGTTGGTTTGGGAGTACCCCGACAGGAATATTGGATTAGGGAACATCGCAATCTTTGTCCCCAAGCTATCTGGGTAGGTGTGGGGGGCAGTTTTGATATCTGGTCTGGGACAAAAATCCGCGCCCCTCGCTTTTTCTGTGACAATAATTTAGAGTGGTTGTATCGACTCTATCAGGAACCTTGGCGCTGGAAACGAATGTTAGCTTTACCTAAATTTTTCTGGCGATCTCTTTTTTATTGACAGGATAAAGCGTATGATCTAGCCGGTTAAATATGTCTTGGCTTGTGCTACTCTGGAATGAAAGTTAAATCTGCTAGTCATAATTAACCCGCCATGAGTTTAGCAAATACCCCATTTTCCTATCCCTTTGAAGTCCAGGGTTTTTTGCCAGAAAGCCTAACAACGCAAGTACAAACTATCCCACCAGCGACGAATGGCAACGATTTAATCTTTGGTACAGATGGAAATGACTCGATCAATGGTTTAGCAGGCAACGATACAATTCAGGGTGGGCAAGGAAATGATACCCTACAGGGCAACCTAGGCAACGATCGACTTTTGGGCGGTGATGGTACTGATGAACTACAAGGGGGTGCTGGAAACGATACTCTGGAAGGGGGTAGCGGTAACGATCGATTATTTGGCCAAGAAAACGACGATCTTCTCCTTGGTAATGACGGCAATGATACTCTCTCTGGAGATGCGGGAAATGAT
>NZ_JADBUB010000037.1:0-35434 GCF_020245865.1 Microcystis sp. M169S2 | reverse complement strand
CAGATCTCAACAAAATTGAAAAGTTCTGGGCTAGATTGAAAAACTATGTTAGTCAGATTATCAATGATAGTGAAAACCTTGTGGATGCTGTGAGTAAAGCCTTCAGGCATCTGTCCTAACTAACTCGTTCTATGCCATAAAATAACTCCCGTTAAGCACCATAGATAGCACTTAACGGGAGTTTTCTGAATAATCTTGAAGATTACTTCAAAGCTTCTTCTTCTTGGTGGGTGAGGATCACACAGTCAGAGGTGGGATAGGCGACGCAGGTGAGGACATAACCCGCTTCAATTTGATCGTCACCGAGGAAGGATTGATCGGATTGATCAACGCTACCAGATACAAGTTTACCTGCACAGGTGGAGCAAGCTCCTGCGCGGCAGGAATAAGGTAAGTCTAGTCCTGCTTCTTCGGCTGCATCGAGAATGTACTCATCATCTTTAACCTCAATTGTTTTACTCTCGCCATCGAGTGTTTTTAGGGTGACTTCATAGGTTGGCATCGGTTGTTCCTCTTAATTAAATGCTAGTGAAAGCGGCAGTCTCTACAATTGCCTCTCGCCCGTCCTCAGAGTGAACGATTGGAGCGAGTTTCATTTTTGATACTACGGGAAAATCTGCCTGACTCAGCCTTGCATTAGTAATGACAGTCTTAAATAAACTTAAAATAAAATTTACTTATATATCTAACCCAGAATTCTTGAGGATACTTGCTCGATCTCTAGATAATTTCATCCCTCTACAATCTAGCTAAACTAACCACTAATAAGCATTTGGAGCTATAATGTTAATTGTTTTTTTAGCCTTAAGCCGATTTTTATTAAATATTAATTTAACTTATGGTTAAGATAGATGTCGATGAATTGTCTTTAACCCAGCCAAGAAATTGCTTTTCGGCACTACTGCCGCTAACACATCTAGGGAAACTAGGAAAAAATATATTGACAATCAAACCAATAAATGATATAGGGAGATAAATCCCCTGTTGCCAGGGGTAGCATCCGTTAAAACGGATGGCTAACCCTCCCTGACGATTTCTTGGTTTTTGGATTGCCAGTTTTCCAGGATATGGTTCACCGATTAGCAAACCCTAATTACTTATTAGGTTGGGGAGTCATGCGTAGATAGGGTTTAATTTCTTCAACTCCTTTGGGGAATTTGCTACGAGCTTCTTCAGTGGGAATAGAGGGAACCACCACACAATCACCACCGTCGGTCCAGTTAGCCGGGGTAGCCACTTGATAGTTATCGGTGAGCTGCAGGGAGTCAATCACGCGCAGGATCTCGTTAAAATTGCGTCCCGTGCTGGCAGGATAGGTAATAGTTAAACGTAATTTTTTGTTGGGATCGATGATAAACACCGAACGTACCGTCAGATTATTGAGGGAATTGGGGTGAATCATGCCGTAGAGATCCGACACTTTGCGATCGCCATCGGCGATAATCGGATAGTTAACGGTAGTTTTTTGAGTTTCGTTGATGTCATTAATCCAACCCAGATGGGATTCGGCACTATCCACACTCAAAGCGATCACTTTCACATTGCGTCGCTCAAATTCTGACTTAAGACTAGCCACCGTACCTAATTCCGTCGTACAAACGGGGGTATAATCAGCCGGGTGGGAGAACAGCACCACCCAGCTATCTCCTACCCACTGGTGAAAAGAAATCGGACCTTCACTAGAATCTTGTGTAAAATCTGGAACGATATCACCCAATTGGAGAGCCATAATTGTGTCTTCCTTATTATGTATTTCAAGACAAGCAACAGTTTATGATGCCATAGGAGTGCTGTTCGTCATTGATAATTTTAGGGATTTATAATAATTGGGTTAGGGGATAGGGGAATGAGGAAATGGGGGAAGTGGGGAGATAGGGGAATGGGGGAATTCAACTGTAGCAGCCGCCAGATGGCAGCAGGAAAATCTTTGCCAGAAAGGGGTTTTAGAGATTTAGATTGTCCTAACCAACTTGTTTTTTGTGATCAAACCCCAAAACCGCAAAACCCTTCCCCTAGGGGGGCAAACTAGGTTATGATCTGGTCTAATGGCATGATATAACTTTTTTAACTAGCTATCAGCGTTCAGCTAATAGCTAGGCTGCGGTGGCAAATCCCAACTACCCACCCTATGCCTAGTCGGAAAGCTGACGGCTTAATTTCTTGTCCTGATCGTTAATTTGCCTTGGTTTTAGGAGACCACAACTGCAATGAAGAATCTTGTTCGTCTGCTGGCGGTAATTGCCTTGATTATCGGGAGTTTTTGGGGCAAAGTTCCCGCTCAAGCTCTCAATCTTACCTCGATCACCCTTCCCTCTCATCCCGTGGCGGTCTTAAATGCGGCTGATGCCAAACTAACCACAGAATTTGGGGCGAAAATCGACCTTAATAACAGTGATATTCGCGATTTCCGGGACTTGAGAGGGTTCTACCCCAATTTAGCTGGTAAAATCATCAAAAACGCCCCCTACGAAGAAGTGGAAGATGTCCTCAATATCCCCGGACTCTCGGACACTCAAAAAGAGCGTTTACAGGCCAATCTAGAGAAATTCACCGTTACTGAGCCTTCTAAAGAATTTATCGAGGGTGATGACCGTTTTAACCCCGGAGTTTACTAAATCCAGTTAATTACGGTTTTAAAAAAATTACAAGGTGAGCGATCGCTCACCTTTTTCAGTGATTAGCGTCTGAAGGCAAGAGGCAAAAGAAAGAATCTGGCCTGATGGGGTGACAAAGAGGTTAGAGTTTAGACAGGGTATGGGGTGTGGGGTGTGGGGTGTAGGGAAAATCTCAGTCCAGACTGGGATGTCTGGTTTCAGTTGAAGAACGCTTCCAGAGCGAAAAACTGGCTTGTTCGGGGTTTCCTCCTTGGTAGAGTTCATGTTTGGCTACAGGATTTTTCCCCACACCCTACCCCCTACACCCTACCCCCTGTCCACACTTCAAGCTGGTTGTCACCCCTTCAGGAATCTGGCATACTGCCCCAAGCTAAAAACTGGCGATTTTTGCCAGAACTATAGAGAAATGAAATGCTAGAATAAATAGAATTTATCAATTAACTCCTACATGGTCGTTTCCTCGCAACTGCCGAGTTATCAAGATGTTTTAGTGGTGGGATCGGGAGCGGCGGGATTGTATGCCGCACTGTGTTTACCCCCTAACTTAAAGGTGGGTTTAATTACCAAAGAAGATTTAAAAACTGGGGCTAGTGATTGGGCGCAGGGAGGAATTGCGGCAGCCACCTCCCCGGCAGATTCCCCCGTTTTCCATTTAGAAGATACCCTGAAAGCCGGAGCGGGCTTATGCGATCGCTATGCCGTGCAGTTTTTAGTCGAGAAGGCCCCCCAAGCGATCGCTGATTTGCTGCGGTTAGGGGTTAGTTTTGATCGCTCTGGAGACGACTTAGCCCGCACTCTTGAGGCTGCCCATTCCCGGGACCGGGTGCTGCACGCGGCTGATCGCACGGGGAGAGCGATCGTCAGTACCCTGATGGAAAAAGTAGTCGAGCGCCCCAATATTACCATTATTCCCCAAGCGCTCGCCCTGAAACTCTGGCTTGACCCGGAAGGGCAACGCTGTCAAGGTATTTGTTTACTCCATCAAGATCATCTCTGTTGGCTGCGAGCGCAAGCAGTCATTCTGGCTACGGGAGGCGGTGGTCAAGTCTATGCCCAAACCACTAATCCCGCCGTTAGCACGGGGGATGGAGTCGCCCTCGCTTGGCGTGCTGGAGCAGTGATTCGCGACCCGGAATTTTTTCAGTTTCACCCCACCGCTTTGACTGTGTCGGGGGCGCCGCGGTTTTTAATTAGTGAAGCGGTGCGCGGCGAAGGAGCGCATTTAATTGATGCTCTGGGGCGGCGTTTTGCCTTCGATTATCATCCGGCTGGAGAATTGGCCCCCCGGGATGTGGTGAGTCGGGCGATTTTTAGCCATTTGCAGAAAACCTCCGACGATCCCGCCCATGCCAAAGTATATCTAGATTTAAGACCGATCGAACCGGAGCGTCTGCGTTATCGTTTCCCCAATATTATCCGCATCTGTCAAAAATGGGGCATTAATGTGTTTGAAGATGTGATTCCCGTTGCCCCCGCCGCTCACTATTGGATGGGAGGAGTGGCTACCGATTTAAACGCCCGCACTTCTCTACCCGGTTTGTATGCGATCGGCGAGGCGGCCAGTACGGGTGTTCACGGTGCTAATCGTTTAGCCAGTAATTCTCTTTTGGAATGTATTGTCTTTGCGGCAAATTTAGTTGAAATAGGTCTAGAGCCAGAAAACTTGGTGGGGGAAAGACCAGAAAAACCCTTAGAAATTGCGGAAAACTGGCAGGAAGAACAGGAATACTGGCAAAAAGTACGGAGAGAATTACCGATTTTAATGTGGGAAAATGCGGGAATTTGCCGATTTCAAAATGAGTTAGAAACTGCTATCCTACGGGTGCATCAGTGGAAACAACAGTTACAATCCTTAAAGATGGGCCAATTTCTCCAGAATCTTCTCCCCGACAAAGGACAATTATTTTTGTGTCCCTCGGTGCAGTTAGAAATAAGGATAGCGATCGAGACATTAAATCTTCTAGATATCGCCGACTTAATTCTGGAAAGTGCCTTATTAAGAGCAGAAAGCCGAGGTGGTCACTATCGGGGCGATTATCCAGAAACTGTGGCTAATTGGCAATTCCACACGACTATTCAAGGTCGAACCTGGCGCAAAACTCCTGTACAAGCTTAATTAGGCCGGTTTTTCACAGATAATCTCTGAGTGCTAAACAGTGGAATCTATCTCCGATCCCAGTAGCGGCAATATTTGCCTGACGCTGACCGGGGGCTTTTCCCCATCATCCTGGTCTATGACCCATCTCTGGGGTTCAGTGCTTGTCATTTATGGCTTTTAGGCTATCATACTGTTACCTACCCCTAAACAGTTACATAAATTCTATGATCAAACCTAATTTTCTATTGTTGTTAGCTATCGGTGTGAGCAGTTGGGGTCATGATGTTCAGGTTTTATCCAAGGCTAACGCCCAAACTCCACCTAGGTTAGAGCAGGCCCAGACTGTCGCCACTTACGATCAGTTGATGAAAGCTGGTTACGAGGCCAAAATCCAAAAGAATTATCAACTCGCCCTGGAAAAATTTCAACAAGCTCTGGCACAACGTCCGAACGATAACTCTGCTCAAAATGCGATCGCTGATACGCAGAAGGATCTAGGTCAAACCGGCACGGTTGCCAACCCTGCCGCCAAAAATGAGAATTTGCCAATACCATTAATTGCTGGCTCGGCCTTGTTATCCATCGCTTTATTGGCAGCTTTACTATCGCTTTTCCTTCAATACCGTCCCAAGGGCAAAGCCTCAAAACGGCGCAAAAAGACAACTTACGTCAATCCTAAAAACCCACCCGACAACTTTTTTGAGGGCAATGGCAATTCCCTCGATGTGGACACCAAAACCAGTAGTGAGATTAATGACAATTGGGAGGATGATTTCGCGTCTTCTTTGTCAGTACAAGCTACCTCCCGCATGCCGAGCGCAGACTCAATCACGAGTTTAATTGAAAGTCTTCGCGATGACGATCCCCGTACCCGCAGACGGGCGGTTTGGAAGCTGGCACAGATGTCTGATTCTAGGGCAATGCAGCCTTTAGTCGATAGCATGATGGATGGGGATTCCTACGAACGCAGTTTAACCCTAGAAGCTCTCGCTCAAATCTGCACCCGCTCTCTGCGACCGATGAACCAAGCTTTGGCTATCTCTCTCCAAGACAAAAATCCCCAGGTGCGGAAAAATGCCATTCGCGATCTAACCAGACTCTACGATGTGATGTCTCAGATCAGTCAATTAATTTGTCATGCCCTCGATGATTCCGATGAGGAAGTGCAAGAAACGGCACGCTGGGCAATTAGACAGTTAAATCTGCAATTAGCTCCCCGTTTAGATATTGCTCCCCTGGAAACCACCGGTGAACCAGAAGATGATGATGTACAGGATACTTCCTTCACCGAAACCACACCGACCTTCAGCGAAACCACGGCCACTGAGGTGCAAAATTGAGTCGAAAACTGTTGTTTCTCTCGACCCCCGTGGGATTTTTGGGATCGGGGGGCGGCGGTGGCGTAGAATTAACCATTTATAATCTCGCGCGCACTCTGAATAAGCAAGGGTATGCGGTGCGGGTAGTGGCTCCAGAAGCCTCGCAATTGCAGGATATCCCCTTGATCACTATAGCGGGAAATGCCCAGATTTCCGCCCAGAGTCAAGACCGGGAAGCCCCGATTTTAATACCCGAAAATGCCGTTTTGGCCAATATGTGGCACTACGCCCAACAGGTACAAAATGAGTACGATTTAATTGTTAATTTTGCCTACGATTGGCTCCCTTTTTATCTCACTCCTTTTTTTGCTACTCCCGTCGCCCATTTAGTCAGCATGGCTTCCGTTTCTTTGGCGATGGATAATATTATTCAAAAAACTTACCGCAGTTTTCCCCATTCACTCGCTTTTCACACCGTCACCCAAGCAGAAACTTTCTCCCTCTCTCCCCCCTATCGCTGTTTGGCTAATGGTTTGGACGTATCTTTGTATCAGTTTCGGGCTGATCCCTCCCCCTGTCTAGCCTGGGTGGGACGGATCGCGCCAGAAAAAGCTTTAGAAGATGCGATCGCTGCTTGTCAACAGTTAGGTGTCCCTTTACGGGTTTTCGGTCATATTTCCAATCCTCTCTACTGGCAAAATTTACAGGATACCTACAGTTTCGATTTAGTCGATTATCGCGGGTTTTTGCCCACTGGGAGCCTGCAAAAAGAGCTAGGCGACTGTTTTGGCCTGTTGATGACCCCGCGCTGGGTTGAGGCTTTTGGTAACGGGGCTATTGAAGCTTTTGCCTGTGGTGTTCCTGTAATTGCCTATCATCGCGGTGGTCTGGTAGAAATTATTGAAGAGGGAAAAACTGGTTTTTTAGTTGAACCCGATAGTATCGAGGGATTAGTTACAGGAATTAAAAATTTAGACCGGATCGATCGATCTTTTTGTCGTGCAGTAGTGGAGCAAAAATATTCCCTAGAAGCTTTAGGAAATCGAGCTATTAATTGGTTTGAAGAAATTTTTGCTCGCAGTCAAAAATAAATAGGCTCTCTTGGTTTAGTCCGGTTAAATCTAGCCTAGCATAAACTTTTCTATCGGGTTATCCCAGAAGGGTTCAGGAGCAACCACAGAGACACAAAGAACACAAAGTGAAAACAGATAGGGTAATCGATCTTGCCGGTCAAGAAGAAGGATTAATAGCCATTTATAGAGAGAATTAGTAATGCAAGCTTCTCAGGTTAAAATTGAATATGGAGACTTTCAAACTCCCCCGGAGTTAACCGAAAAAATTTGTAAAAAATTATGGCAAATTCAGGTTAACCCCGATGTTATTATTGAGCCAACTTGTGGTATAGGTAACTTTTTAAAAGCGGCCTCACTTACCTTTAAAGAAACTGAAAAAATTCTTGGCTTTGAAATTAATCCTAATTATATCACTCAGATTAATCAAGATCGGCAAATATCCCAAGATCAAAGAATACAAGTTCAACAGAAGAACTTTTTTGATTGTGACTGGTATTCCCTGACTCAACCATGGACAGAAAATATTTTATTCCTGGGGAATCTGCCTTGGATAACCAACTCAAAACAAGGACTTATTAACGGAAAAAATTTACCTCAAAAAAGCAATTTTCAAGGCTATCAGGGTTTAGATGCAATCACGGGAAAAAGTAATTTTGATATTTCAGAGTGGATGTTAATTAAGCTCATTGAATGTCTCGATCGACGTTCAGCTTATCTGGCAATTATCTGTAAAACGGCCGTATCTAGAAAAATTTTAAACTATTTAGGGGGGTCTGATTGCTTACACTTATCATCTTGTTAAGCCTTCTCTTGATTTAGAGCCAAAAGACTTACCTGCTCTACCTTCTGCCCTTTTTTAACTTCATCTAACTAACGTTAATTTAAACCTTTAAGGGCAGCAAATAAATAATTAGCTAAAGTCACTCCATCTACTCCTAATTCTGTCCTTTCTTTGGCCGCTAAAATGCCGGCTTGAGCGTGTAAATAAGTCGCTAATGCGGTCGCTTCTGGGGGATTATCCGGCATTTGGGTTAAGAATCCGCCGATTAATCCCGTTAAGACATCACCACTACCACCTCGCGCTAGAGCGGAGCTACTTTCGGGGATTATATACATTTTATCTTCCGGGGAGGCGATTATAGTTCTGGCTCCTTTTAATAAGACAATTGCACCACTTTGTCGAGATGCTTCTTGAGTGATATTAATCCTGTCCTGAGAACCTGATAAGTTAGGAAATAAGCGTTTAAATTCTCCCCAATGAGGCGTTAAAATTGTCTTATTCTGACGAGATGATAATTTTTCTGTACCCAGTTGAGCCAAAATATTTAAAGCATCGGCATCGAGTATAATCGCCTTATCACTGTCTAAAACCTGTTCGATAATAGCAGGATTTTCTGTGGTTAATCCAGGACCACAGGCGAGGACATGATAATTATTTAATTCTAGGGGAAGTTCGGCAATAGCTCCCGTGGCAGTTTCGGGACAATCGATAATTAATGCTTCTGGTAAATGACTAATTAATAAAGATTTAAGGGCAGCAGGAACGGCAATAGAAAGCATTCCCACACCACTACCTCGCGCTCCTAATCCTGCGAGAATTGCCCCCCCTGCATAACGACGAGAACCACAGATAATTAATAAATGTCCCTGCTGATATTTGTGGGTAAGTAGAGGACGGGGTAAAGGTAAATAAGGGCGAATTAGAGCGGGATTAACTCTCAGAATTGGCGGTGAATCTTGTAAAATTGTTTCTAGGTCAAGGGGACTAATTCCTATATCAATTAACTCCACTTTACCCAGATAGGGTAAGGCCACATCTTGGAAAAAAGCTCGCTTCCAGAGTCCCAAACAAAAGGTATGAGTGGCTTTAATTGCCGTGCCTAAAACCTCTCCGGTGTCGGTGTGAATTCCCGAAGCAATATCGATACTAATTACCGGTTTTTGCCAACTATTAATTTTATCGACTAATTCGGCAATCTCTCCCGATAAAGTCCTTTCTAAACCAAAACCGAAAAGACCATCGATAATTAACTGACAATCCTCCAAAGATTCTAAAGTTTTCTGAAAAATTAAGCCTAAATGCTTGACATAATTCGCCTGTTGTGCTGTTAAATCCTTGAGTTTGGCGATCGGACAAAAAAGAGATACTTGATAACCGGCGAGATGTAATTCTCTAGCAATCACGAGAGCATCGCCGCCATTGTGACCAGGGCCAACTATAACGCCGATTTTGGGGAAATCAGCCAAAGAATAGGACTTTTTAAGCTGTTCTGCCGTTAACAGGGCTGCCTTTTCCATCAAAGCGGCCACAGGCATACCAGAGGCAAAAATCGCCCCTTCAATGCGACGCATCTGCTCGCTATTAACCACGTTTAACCGATAATTGTAGCTCATTGCAGGGATAAATTGCCTGTTAACAGGTCTAGATAACTTTTTTGCCGAAAAATTCCCAATTAGCCCGCATTTTCACCAGCTAAAGGCTGGTTTGGCCAATAATAGCCAGATCATTCTGTCTAGTTTCCGCTTGACGTTGAGCAGTGGATATATTAATTAATTTTAGTAGTTACTGACCGAAAATTTGGGCTTAAGGTTCCCCGTCATACTCGCGTAGGATCGGGCGATTTTAAGACATAATATTGTCATTTTATAGGATAATTGTCTTATGCCTATCACTACCGCCCAACTAAAAACTATTGTTACTGGCGATGAGTCCGCTAGAGCCGAATCTCTGCGAACGATCCTTAACTATCCCGTACTAGAAAGGGACTCTCAGGGGTCAAGGTTTTGGTATTTGCGTCCGGGGGGCAACCCAGAAGATGCCGCAGAAACTTGTCCTATTGCTGTTGGTTTTTATCAGGAATTAAATCGAGGGACAGACCAAGAAATTAAGCAGTTTCTCACTTCAGAGCCACAGCAACAGGAAATCTATGGTCACTATATTGGCAGAATTGCTGAGGATCAACCTGTCATGTATTTACTTTTCCCATTTTCCCCTTTTGAAGAGGAGTTAGGGGGAATTAAAAATCAAGCTAGAGTAGCTTTTATCTTACCCACTGAGGGGGGATTACGGCAGCGGGGGATTCAAACTTTTGCCTTTGAGGATGAGGATTTAAGGGCGAGGTTAGCACGGTTACATTGGGATGAATTAGCAGATAAAATTCTTGAAAAAGCTCTTAATTTAATCCCGCAAGTTGATTGGATTTTCTATAAACCTGCTGAAACTGCTCAGGAGTTAGCCCACGAATTAGCCGCAGTTACCCAACGCATTGAACGGGCGATACCTGATGTTTATAGTCAGGAAAATCAAGGGGGTTATTTACATAAATTATTAGAGAGTTTTCAGAAAGAGTTATTGCCCAATCTCAAGCTAAATTCTGAGGATCAGAAAAATTATAGTTTTAGTGATATTTACGCTCAAACTATTGCTTATGGTTTGTTTACGGCGCGGGTATTTAGTTATGTCAAGAATCCGAAACGAGATTTTAATCGCTACCATACTTGGCAAGAATTACCAGAAACTAACCCTTTTTTAAGGCAGTTATTTAAAGATGTTTCCCAGCGTCCGGCGGCGGAGTTGGGGGATGAGTTAATTGATAGTATCGGTGAGGCGTTTGGCATCCTCAGAGCGGCAAAAATGGAGGCAATCTTAACGGATTTTCGCAATAAGATGAACCGCGAGGATATTGTTATTCGCTTTTATGAGGACTTTTTAGCGGCTTATAAGCCTCAAATGCGGGAGAAAAGGGGGGTTTATTATACTCCTGAACCTGTGGTGTCTTATATAGTGCGTTCCGTTGATGAGTTGATTAAGGATAAGTTTAATAAACCGTTGGGAATTGCGGACCCAGAGGTGATGATTCTTGACCCTGCTTGTGGGACGGGGACGTTTTTATTATGGGTATTTCAGTTGATTCATAAGCGGTTTGAGGAGAATCCGGTCGCGTTGACGGCAGGGTTAGCAGATAAGTCTTGGTCGGGGTATGTTTCGGAAAGGTTATTACCTCGGATTTTTGGCTTTGAGTTGTTGATGGCTCCCTATGCAATTTGTCATCTAAAGTTGGGGTTATTTCTGGAAGAGACGGGTTATCAGTTTGCGAGTGGCAAGCGGTTAGGGGTTTATCTGATTAATACTTTAGAGGATATTAAGTTAAGGGAAGAAAAGCAGCAGTTAACTTTAGCTTTACCCCAAATGGAGGAGTTAATAGCAGAGGAAGCAAAAGCAGGTTCTCGGATTAAGAAAAATGAACCGATTATGGTTGTTATTGGCAATCCGCCTTATTCTGGTCATTCGGAAAATAATAATGAGTGGATCAAAAATTTAGTTAATGATTATTACTTTATTGATGGCAAGGGTTTAGGTGAGAAAAATACGAAATGGTTACAGGATGATTATGTTAAATTTATCAGGTTTGCACAGTGGCGAATTGATAAAAGTCAAAAGGGAATTTTAGCTTTTATTAATAATCATGGTTTTTTAGATAATCCTACTTTTCGAGGCATGAGACAACAGTTAATTAATACTTTTGATGAGATTTTTATTTATGATTTACATGGTAACAGTAAGAAAAAAGAAACCGCTTTAGATGGTAGTAAAGATGAAAATGTTTTTGATATTCAGCAGGGGGTTAGTATTGGTATAATGGTAAAAAGCATGGATGTAAGTTAACTCATGGCTTTGCTTGATCCTAAGACGGTTATTTCTCCAGCTAAATTGAAAGATTATCTTTTAGTGTTATTGCCTAAAGATGATAAATCACAATATTTAGCTCAAGCTGGTTATAATCAAGATAATTGGGTACAATTAGAAAAAGATTTAAGAGAGCAAATCCTTACTTTAGAAGCAACTCCTACCACTAAAACTAAATATGGTCAAAAATATGAAATTATTGGTAATTTAAGAGGAGTTAATAATAAGATTCTCTCAGTCAAAACCATTTGGATGGTTACACCTACTGAAACAAAATTTGTTACTTTATTTCCGTTTGAAGGAGGTTAGAGCATGAAATTTAGTTTATTTACCCAAGTTCGTTTAATTGAAGATTTACCTGAGTATGGTTTAAGTCAGGGTGATTTGGGTACTATTGTTGAACATTATCCCAATCCTGAAGGAGAAGATGGTTATAGTTTAGAGGGGTTAATTCCTCTAAATACGGTAGAAGTGTCTGAATCTCAAATTGAGTTGGTGTCCATGGGGATAACGAAAAAACAAGCAGTTTCTTTTTAGTGTTATTTTTGCATGACAAGTTCGGTAGAACCCAAATATGTTCTAATATAATGGAGTAAAAATATGAACAGAGAAAGTTTGATAAATTTCCTCAAGGTAAATAGAACAATTATAAAAAGTTATGGTATGACTTACTTAGCATTATTTGGCTCTTTTGCTAGAGATGAAGCAAAAGCAACAAGTGATTTAGATTTATTAGTAGAATTTCAAAGAAAAGTTACCTTTGATAAATATATGGAAGTTTTTTTTAGAAGATAATTTGGGTTTGTCTGTAGATTTAGTAACAAAAAAAATGTTAAAAACCCAAGTTATTAACTCTATCAAAGAGGAGGCTATTTATGTCTCGTAGTTTAAAGCTATATTGTGATGATATCTTAATTAGCGGTTGGGGGTTTATTTAATTAACACTCTAGAGGATATTAAGTTAAGGGAAGAAAAGCAGCAGTTAACTTTAGCTTTACCCCAAATGGAGGAGTTAATAATAATCATGGCTTTTTAGATAATCCTACTTTTCGAGGCACGAAACAACAGTTAATTAATACTTTTGATGAGATTTTTATTTATGATTTACATGGTAACAGTAAGAAAAAAGAAATTTGTCCTGATGGTAGTAAGGATGAAAATGTCTTTGATATTCAGCAGGGGGTTAGTATTGGTATAATGGTAAAAAGCTTAATGACACCATGAAGCTACCAAACCCTGAAGGAGCTATACTAGGAGATAAGCTAGAATGTTATTGTTTGAATTTTCAGCATAGCGTAGGCAAGTATAAAGCCTTTCGGTTAAACTAATGTTTGTATTGTTTATCAGTGGGGTACACTAATGAATACAGTTGAATTAAAACAAGCAAAGAATCAATTTAATGATTTATTGGAAGCTGTCCTGAAAGGTGAAGAAATTATTATTACAGAAAATAATCAACCTGTAATTAAATTAAGTCCTGTCAAGTTAGCCAAGAAACCACCGCGTCAACCCGGAAGTGCTGCGGGAAAAGTTTGGATAGCCGATGATTTTGATGCTCCTTTAACTGATTTTGCGGATTATATGTAATTATGCTCAAAGTTTTAATAGATACTCATGTATTTCTTTGGTATGTCACTAATAATAAACAATTGCGAGATAACCATAAAATTATGATTAATGAAAGAGAAAATCTGGTTTATCTTAGTCAAGCTAGTATTTGGGAAATGGCTATCAAATATAGTCTAAGAAAATTAACTTTTGATACACCTTTTCGAGAATTTATTGAGTCACAAATTCAGATAAATGATTTTCAGATTTTGCCTCTTAATTTACTACATTTTGAACAAGTAGCTCAATTACCTTTTCAGCATCGAGATCCTTTTGACCGGATGATTATTGCTCAAGCAATAGCCGAAAATGTTCCTGTTATTAGTTATGATCAGGTATTTGATTGTTATATAGTTAAACGTTTATAAAAAGAGGAGGTTTAATCATGGCTAAAATCTATCACGCTCATTTATACGGTTTAAGAGAAGATAAATATCAAATATTAAAAGAAAATACGGTTAACTCTACTGATTTTCATGAGGTTAACCCTCAATCTCCTTTTTATTTGTTGATTCCTCAAAATACTGATTTATTTGGTGAATATGAACAAGGATTTAAACTAACAGAGTTTATGAATGAATATTCTTTAGGATGTCTTACTAAAAGAGATAAATTAGTAATTAATTACTCTATTAATTCAGTAAAAAAACAAATCGCCAGTTTTCTTGATCCAGAGAAAACGGACAATCAGTCTGCACAAGAATTTAATTTAAGACTTGTTGATAACGATATGTGGAACACAAATATGGCAAGAAAATCTGTAGATGTTAATCAAATAGTTAAATATATTAAATCCGAGTGTTTTAGACCGTTTGATAATAGATTTATTTTTTATCACGAAAAGTTTGTTGCTCGTTTAAATCGTCGTATTATGCAACATTTAGATCAGAAAAAGAATATAGCATTAGTAACTGTTCGTCAGTTAGCTTCATTACCATTTGAGCATATATATGTAACTGATAATCTTACCGATCAACATATTATCTCTGTTAGAACAAAAGAAGGGGGGGTAATTTTTCCCCTCTACCTCTACCCCGACTCCGATAAAGCTCAAGAACTCCAACAAGAAAAACGTCCCAACTTCTCCCCAGACTTCCTCAAAACCCTAGAAACAAAACTCGGCTACTTACCCACACCAGAAACCATCTTTTACTACATCTACGCCGTCTTTCATTCTCCCACCTATCGCAGCCGTTACGCCGAATTTCTCAAGATAGACTTTCCCAGAGTACCCCTCACCAGCAACGATAACCTATTCCGTCAACTCGCAGAATACGGAGAACAACTGGTACAGCTTCACCTGATGACATCTCCTAAACTTGATCCTCCCTTAGCCCCCTCTTCAAAAAGGGGGGGAGTGGAAGCCCCCCTTATTAAGGGGGGTTGGGGGGATCTATCTTTTGTGAGTAAAAGCGATAGAATTGTAGCGGCAGGACATCCCAAATATAGCAAAGGAGAAGTCCACATTAACAAACAAGGAGACTGTTTTAGAGGAGTACCTGAAGCAGTTTGGAACTTCTATATTGGCGGTTATCAAGTTTGTCAGAAATGGTTAAAAGACAGAAAAGGACGCACCCTATCAGATGAGGATATACTGCACTATCATAAAATAGTAGTAGCCCTAGCCGAAACCATCAAATTAATGCAGTTAATCGATGCTGCGATTCCGGGTTTTCCTATTGAGTAAATTTAGATTGATAAAGGATAAAAAAATGACAAAACAATTAACCGTTATTTTTGATGGTAAAGTCTTTCATCCTGAGACAGATATAGACTTAAAATCTAATACCCGTTACCTTATTTCCATCGTCTCAGAAGCAGAAATACCAGAAAAACCTTCAGGAGATGCTTGGGACATTTTAGAAGATATGGCTGGAACTATTGAAGCTCCAGAAGACTGGTCAAAAGAACATGATCATTACCTTTATGGAACACCGAAACGAGAGGTAAATGATGAGTAAAGAAAGACTGTTTATCGACACAGCATTTATTCAAGCAGTTCTGAATAAGCAAGACCAATATCATGCCCAAGCCTTAAAATTATTACCTAAGGTTAAAAATGCGTTAGAAGTTTGGACTA
Source organism: Microcystis sp. M169S2 (assembly GCF_020245865.1). Lineage (NCBI taxonomy): Bacteria > Bacillati > Cyanobacteriota > Cyanophyceae > Chroococcales > Microcystaceae > Microcystis > Microcystis sp. M169S2. The sequence continues at coordinate 19,954 of NZ_JADBUB010000037.1, read as the reverse complement.
CTGAGGCAGTTTTAATGGAAGTAGGGAATGCTTTAAGTACATTTAATCGTCAAAAAGCTGCTAATTTTATCAAACAATGTTACCATACACAAAACATGAGAGTTGTCAATATTAGCCCTCAACTTTTTCATCAAGGATTGACTCTTTATGAATCTCGATTAGATAAAAACTGGGGATTAGTTGATTGTATTTCTTTTGTTGTTATGGAGCAACAACATTTAACCGATGCTCTAACGACTGATCGTCATTTTATCCAAGCAGGGTTCCAAGTTTTATTAGTTTAGTAAACCTTTAATAATATTTCACATACCGAGGGAGATAAGGAGACATATCGATAATTTATTAAATCAGATTACCTCTTTTCTCATATCTTGGCGGTTATCAAGTTTGTCAGAAATGGTTAAAAGACAGAAAAGGACGCACCCTATCAGACGAGGACATATTGCACTATCATAAGATAGTAGTGGCCCTAGCCGAAACCATCAAGTTAGTGCAGTTAATCGATGCTGCTATACCTAGTTTTTCCATCAAGTAAATATAGCCAGCAAGATTTATGCTCGAAACCGTAATCCAAGACTTGATAAAACAACAACGCCCCTACTACCACCCTCAAGGGGATTACATCAAAGGAATTAATAATAACTATTGGCTAGTTTTTAAACATCGAGATGCAGAGAACCTTTTACAAAATATAGTGAGTTTTTTGGGATTAAAAAAACATTCTACCTATAAGCTATTTCGGATAGATATTAATATAGCCCATATCTTTGAATATACCCCTAAACGAGAGGGAAATATCCCCAGCATTGCCTTACTCCGCACCAGTAACTTAACCATTATTGAACAATTCTTAAACCTCGAAAATGCCAGCAAAGAAGAAAGCTTAATTCGTGGAACATTTATCGAAATAGAACATAAAAAAAGACGTAGATTTAATTTACCCGAACAGCTAGACAAATACAATCAATTTATTGCTGCCTATTTAGAACGTACTAAAATCTATAGAAGAAGTACCGCCTACTTTAATAGTGGAGTTCTCAAACTTTATGAAGAACCTCTTTTTAATTTAGTCTTAAATGAAGGTCAGATTAAACTCTTAATGGACTGGCAAGGCTTCACCAATAAACGAGATGTTCAAGAATTAGAAAAACTCCACAACCCCGAATATCGTCAACAATATATTACCCGAACTTTAACCGAATGTTTACAAGGACTAGCTGATAAAACCTTTAGCAGTACCACTATTCTAGCGGAATTAGTTAGGTTGGGAATCCTTACCATCAAACTTGTTAAAATGCAAGAAACTAGAGGTATTTATCATAAAAAAACAGGGATTTTAACCGATAGTTTAGGTAACTCTATTTTACATGAAGGCTCAGATAACTTCACTGGTGCTGCTCATAGTAGTAATGCCGAGAGTATCACCTTTTTATATTACTCAGATCCTTTAGATTTAGAGACAATTCAACAGTCAATAATTCAATTTGATGAAGAATGGCAAGAGCCAGAATTAAGCTTTGATTTAACTCAAGAATTTTTTCAACAAGTCTTAGCAGAAAAACAGCGCCGACAACAACAAATTCAACCTCAAATAGAAACAATTACTCCTGATGAATTTCCCGCAGGTGAAACGACCAGCCTAGAAATTCAGGGCAAAAACCTAGATAAAATTGAAGAAATCGAGATTCCCGATAATCCCTTAATTACCATAGAAATAGAGGAAAAACAACCCCATATCCTAAAAGGAACTGTCAGCGTTGACTCGGAACATCCCTCCACTGCTTTAAAAACTTTTAGAGTCAAAGAGAAACAGGGAACTTATCAGATTACGCCAACTCAAGCGCCAACTATTAAACAAGAAATAACCTTACCTGAATGGGAAGAAATAGCCGGATTTAAACAAGCGATTGAACTAATCCTACAGGGAAAACAGGGAACCCCCGATGATTTTCTCTACTGGTTAGCCCAACAACGCCCCCACCTGCTCAACATTCAATCCAGTAACATTTTAGATCGACTGGTTAATCAAGACATCCTGTTTGAACATCAAAAATCCGGCGCACAACATTGTTTGAGAGTCATGCAGAACTTTGGCGTAGTGGTTTGTGCCGATGCGGTAGGCTTAGGAAAAACCCGCCTTGCTGCTGCGGTAACAAAACTCTACCTAGAAGAAAATCCTCAAGCTAAAATTGCCATTATTGCTGCCAAAAAACTCCACCCGAACTGGGAGAGAGAAATGGCAGAATTAGGATTGATCGCCAAGAAAAACTACGAACTCTACAATAAAAACCTAATGAGTCGTGGCGATAATCGCTTTTATGGTGACTTCACGCGCTATGGGGGTGCAGATTTAGTCATCATCGATGAAGCCCATGAAGGCATCCGTAACTATAACAACCGCATCCATAAAACCTGCCTGCAAATTAAAGAAAATGATCGCCAGATTGAAAGACAAAGATATTACCTGCTACTGACGGCAACTCCTTGGAACAACCGCCGTGAAGACATCTATAACATCCTTTCTCCCTTTCTCACCCGTCCTGAAGGCTTCCAAGAATTAGGCTTTCCTCCCGAAGTCAAAGAATGGTTTGCCAGCCGAGAAATAGGAATAGAAAACTTTACCGATACCACCAATATTTTCCGGCGCACCTATCGAGAACTCTTCTTACAGCGTACCCGCAAGATGTTGAGAGAAGCCACCCCAGACTTACAACTCTATGCCCAACGCCTTGCCCAATGGCTACCCGTCCAATTTGAACCCGAAACCGAACAAGCATTAGAACGGATCTTCAGTCAGTTTGAAGATAATCTGTTTATTCCCTTTGCCGACCCGATCCGTTACTTAACCAGCACAGTGGAACAGCGTTCTTTACTGAAAAACCAGCGCCGGATGTTTTTACAACGGGCAGAGTCTAGTATGTATGCTCTACGACGAACCATTAAAAACTTTAGCGATCGCATTTCCTTACTCAAACAGCAACTCGAACAAGTCACCCCCGATGCCGAAGGGTTAAAACAATTTCTCTTACAACATTACAAATTTCAAGCTGAAAAAACAGGAAGAGAAACCGACTGGTTGGGGATAGAAGAAAATGGGGATGAGGATTATTGGGAAGACGAAGAAGATGAAGAAGAAACTGACAGCAACAAAGGGGAAAAACGTCAACAGTTACGCCGCTCTATTGACCTGGCCACCGATAAACTGAAAAATAATCCCCTAGAAGCTAAAAATATCTATAACCGCATTCTCGCTGACTGTCATAGTGATTTAGAGCAACTACAGCAGATTTCAGTCCTCTTAGCCAATGAATTTGTCACCGACCACAAACGACAGCAAGTTAGCCGGAAAGTCATGGAATTAGTTGCTGATGGTCACAAAGTTTTACTAATTTCTACTTTCTCCGATACCGTCATTGATTACTACCGCTACATGAGCCAAAATCAGGTCATTGTCTCCACAGGAATTGGCATGGCAATGGGCAGTCACAAACTTTACTACACCGATGAAAAAACCCCAGTTAAGATTGCACCAAACAACGCCCTCAGAGGAAACAATAAGCAAACTGGAATTCAACGCCAACAATTATTCCGTTTATTTGCCCCCGAAGCTACTTGTAAAAACCCGAACGAACGCCCTTTACCAGAACAGGAAATAGCCGTCCTCATCGGTTCAGAAACCCTCTCCGTCGGTCAAAACCTGCAAGATGCCGACTATCTAATTAACATTGACCTCCCCTGGAATCCCATGGTCTTGGAACAGCGCATCGGCAGAATTGATCGCCCCAAATCCCACCCCTGCCAATACATCCACATCTATTACGCCAACAGTGAAAGTCAGCTACTCAGACAAGCTGGCCGACTGGCTAACCTGAATAAGAAACTAATTGGGGAACTGGCTAAAGATGACAAAATTCCCCATATCAGTAATGTAGAGGAGTTGGGCGCTTCCGTTTATGGCGATACCTACTTTGACGATGAAATTCTCCCCGGTTATATTGACTTCATCCACAGTCTAATTAAAGCCCGACAACTGGAACAAGAAAGTTTTCAAGAACAAACCTATCAAAAACAAGAAACTAGCCGCGACCTCTACAGTCAAAACGAGCTTTTGCATAGTGAAGAATTGCGGAAGCTCTACGAAAGATTAGGGAAAAACTATCAGCCCAATCCCCTAACTATCGGTCAATTTACTACCTGGGAATTGCCCACCAGTGTAGTCGCTTTAACTCTCGATTACTTTGACCCTAATGGTCAACCAATTCCCGAACAAAATCAACTAATTTATTGGAACGATCTAAGCAGAGAAAATGATGGTTTGGGAGTAGCAATCGCCACAGCTTTTAAAACCCCTCAAGCCAGCCAGATTGTCCCCGCTAAACGAATCATTAACCTAGCCCAACAGCTTTATGAACAACTGGTTCAAGTTAAACAAAAATTAAGCCAATACCTAGAAGAAACTGCTATTTTAGAAAATATCCAACTCAATTCAGAACGACTAAGTAGGATTCAAAAGCGCATCCAAACTATGTCAGCTTTTCCCGCCAACGTTAACCGAAAAATGGTTAAAAATACCCTAAATAAATTGAGCCAAGCTAAAGAAACAAAGAAAGTGCAAAAACTGCTCAAAGATTACACTGACGGTGAACCAAGCCAACTCGATGATCAAAAATTTATTCTGGGGTTGATTCAGGGTACAGAACAGCTTAATTTACTGACCTTTGATACTGCTAAACCTTCCAGTTTAAAACTTTCTCTTTCAGCCATGTTACTGAGAATTTGAACAGATTAATTTTTCAGCAAACCCTATAGAGGAGCGATCTTTGTGTCCTTTGTGTCTCTGTGGTTCCTTCCACTCGGTCTCGCGTTGCGACCGCCAGCAGGACTGTATCTTAGAATACATTTTACCCACCAAACCTAAGAGAGCCATGAGGCAAGGAGCAAGGTTTTCTTTTCACTGATTACTGTTGACTGAAAAGACTCCCCCACAGCCATCTTACTCCGGGGAAAATCGCTATAGAATAGAGAGAAAAAAGAATTGCGAGGAAAAAACTCTGTCTTTTAACCCGATTGTCATTCCCCCTTCCCCGGAAAATCCCGCTCGCTATCTAGTGATCATGCTGCACGGTTGGGGTGCCGATGCCATGGATCTGGCCCCCCTTGCATCGATGCTGGATCTGGCTGATTGTCAATTTTTGTTTCCTAATGCTCCCTTTGATCATCCCCAAGTGCCGGGGGGACGCGCCTGGTATGCGCTAGAAACCTCCGATTATCAAGGTTTAGCCGCTAGTCGTCAACAGTTGCACGATTGGATTATTTCCCTAGAAGCAACTACCGGCATTCCCCTAGAGCGGACTTTTTTGACCGGTTTTTCCCAAGGGGGAGCGATGACCCTGGATGTGGGTTTATCCTTACCCTTGGCGGGATTGGGTTCCTTGAGTGGTTATCTGCACAGTGAACCCCATCCCCAGGGTCCACAAAATGTCTTAATTGTTCATGGTAAGCAGGATCCCGTCGTTCCTATCGCTGCTGCTCGTCAAGCCAGAGATTTACTGCTTGGTTTGGGGGTTAACGTCGAATATCACGAGTTAAATATGGGTCACGAAATCCCCATTCCGGCGCTGACTATTTTACGCCAATTCCTCCGCAATCGTCTAGAAACTGCATGAATAATGCTCGTCAGCTGGCTTTGCTGATTTTACGCGATATCGATCGCTCCTCCGCCTATCCCGATCGCGCTCTTGATCGCCATTTGTCCGCTAGTTCCTTAAATTGTCTTGACAAAGCCTTGACAACGGAGATTGTTTATGGTATAATGCGCCGACAAAGAACTTTGGATGCGCTGCTCGATCGCCTGGGGAAAAAAACCGCGGCCCAGCAACCCCCGGATTTACGGCGAATTCTCCATATTGGTCTTTATCAACTGCGCTATCTCTCCCAGATTCCCCCATCGGCGGCGGTGAATACGGCGGTAGAATTAACTAAAATCAGTCATTTAGGCAAATTAGCGGCGGTGGTTAACGGAATGCTGCGGCAATATCTCCGTTTAACTGCTAATGGCGACGATCCTTTAATTTTGCCGGAAAATACCGCTTCTAGATTGGGTATTCTCCACAGTTTCCCCGATTGGTTGGTGCAATTGTGGTTAGATCGCTTTAGTGTTACGGAAACGGAACAACTGTGTCAATGGTTTAATCGCTCTCCTGACCTCGATATTCGGATTAATCCCCTGAAAACTAGCCTAGAAGCCCTAGAAAATGAGTTAGAATCAGCCAATATAACTTTTCATCATCTTAAATTACCTCTAGCTTGCCGTTTAACCTCTGGTTTAGGCAATATTGAGCGTTTAGAGGGATTTCGAGCCGGAAATTACACCCTACAGGATATTAGCGCCCAATTAGTCACTTATCTACTCGATCCCCAGCCCGGAGAGACAATTATCGACGCTTGTGCGGCACCGGGGGGAAAAACCACTCATATTGCCGAATTAATGGGCGATCGGGGTAGAATATTAGCCTGTGATCAAACGCCATCCCGTTTACGACAGTTAGAAGCCAATATTAAAAGATTAGACTTAAAAGCGATCGAAATACATCTAGGGGATAGTCGCGATCGTCCCCAGTGGCACGGCATCGCCGATCGTGTACTAATCGATGCTCCCTGTTCAGGACTGGGAACCCTGCACAAGCGTCCTGATATACGTTGGCGACAAACACCCGAAAATTTACCCGTACTAGCCAAACGACAGGGGGAACTTTTAGCCTCGGCTGCCACTTGGGTAAAACCGAAGGGAATCTTAGTTTATGCCACTTGTACTTTAAATCCGTTAGAAAATGAAAGAGTGATCGAGCAGTTTTTAGCAGCTCATCCCGATTGGAAAATGGCCCCTCCTGACTCTAATTCATCTTTCTCAGAATACTATACAGAAACGGGAGCGATCGAAGTGTTACCCCATCGACATAATCAAGACGGTTTTTTTATGGCTAAGTTAGTCAAGGAAGTGTGAGATGAAAAATAAACAATTACTGAAAATTCTCATCGGTGTTGCTTGGATTGATGGTGTGATTCAACCATCAGAAAGAAGTTATTTACGACAGGTAGCTGTAAGGGAAAAACTTGATGATGATCCGGAGATTAAACCACTATTATCCGAACTAAAACCAGTTAAAACCGGTGAATGTTATCGATGGTTAGAGTCCTATTTAGGCGATAATCCTAGTCCAGAAATCTATCAAGATCTACTAACATCGATCAGCACTTTAATCTATAGCGATGACGACGTGGACGTACAGGAAGCAAAATTATTAACTAAAGTGCAGAGTTTTGATCCGACTCACGATAGCCATCGATCGATGTTAGATAAATTAGTGACGGGAATTCAAAAATTGTACCACAGGGCAATTACTGAAAGTAATTAAAGAGGAGCTATCAGTGGTCAGCAGGTCAAAAAATTCCCCGATAAAAACTGATAGCTGATCCCTAGATTTTAGGTAATAACCGTGGGTTGTTCCCGTCCGGTAGATTGACGAATTTGACCGATTTCTTCAGCTAAATCAATTAACGGCTGTAGAGCCTTTTGGGTGTCGATATCGTGTTTACTTGCGTCCGGTTCATAACTTTCTAGATAAACCCGAAGAGTTGCCCCTTTAGTTCCCGTACCCGATAGACGATAAATAATCCGAGAACCATCGGTAAAACCAATGCGAATCCCTTGATTTTTACTCACACTACCATCCACGGGGTCCGTATAGCTAAAATCATCGGCATATTCCACTTCATAGTTACCAAATTGTTTACCCTTAAGGTCTAAAACCAGCTTCTGGAGACGTGCCATCATCTCTTTAGCCGGTTCTAAGGCGACTTCTTCATAATCATGACGAGAATAGAAATTGCGGCCAAATTCTTGCCAATGACTGCGGACAATTTTCTCTACAGATTCCTCTTTAACTGCCAAAATATTTAACCAGAAAAGAACCGCCCATAAACCATCTTTTTCGCGAATATGATTGGAACCCGTGCCGAAACTTTCCTCACCGCAAAGGGTTGCTTTCCCCGCATCCAACAAATTACCGAAGAATTTCCAACCGGTGGGAGTTTCATAACAGTCAATTCCCAGTTTAGCCGCTACGCGATCGGCCGCCGCACTGGTGGGCATCGATCGCGCCACTCCCGTGATACCATTTTGATAGCCCGGTACTAGATGAGCGTTGGCAGTTAGTACAGCTAAACTATCACTGGGGGTAACAAAAAAATTCTGACCGAGGATCATATTGCGATCGCCATCTCCATCGGAAGCAGCCCCAAAATCCGGAGCCTCTTGACCAAAGAGAATTTCTACCAGATCATGGGCATAGACTAGGTTAGGATCGGGATGACCACCACCAAAATCCTCTAGGGGAATACCATTTAATACTGTACCTTTGGGCGCGCCTAAACGCTGTTCAAATAGAGCATAAGCGTAGGGACCCGTCACCGCATGGAGAGAATCCATGCACATTTTAAACTTACCAGAAGTGAGTAGGGCTTGAATGCGATCGAAATCAAAAATCTTTTCCATCATTTTGACGTAGGGAGTAACCGCATCGATCACTTCCACATCCATAGTTCCCAGTTTAAAGGAACCGGGGCGATCAAGATTAATATCGGCCCCTAAGAGGATTTTATAACCGCTAATCACCTTCGTCTCGGCATAAATTGCATCGGTGATATTTTCCGGGGCCGGTCCGCCGTTAGTAATATTGTACTTAATGCCAAAATCGCCCTCTGGACCGCCGGGGTTATGACTAGCAGAGAGAACAATACCGCCAAAAGCGTTATTTTCGCGAATTAACCCAGAAATAGCCGGAGTGGAGACAATACCATCGGTTCCCACGAGGATTCTACCGATACCGTTAGCGGCGGCGATTTTCAGGATAGTTTGAATAGCTTGACGGTTATAATAACGACCATCTCCACCGACGACTAGGGTTTGACCCTCGATACCGTCTAAAGTATTGAAGATAGCTTGAATAAAATTTTCCAGATAATGGGGTTGTTGAAAAACGGGAACGGATTTTCGCAATCCAGAAGTCCCCGGTTTCTGGTCACTAAAGGGTTTTGTGGCAACGGTTTCAATCGTCATAGTCTTTTCTTGATAGGCCGACGCAATTGTAAACTTAAGTATATAGCAGTAGGTTGACAGCCAAGAAATCGGGTAAGAAAGACAACGGTTCTATTGGGTTTGGTGAGTGAGTGGAAGGAACCACTCCAGACACAAAGGACACAGAGATCGATCGCTCCTATATAATTTAAACTGGTCGCAACGCGCTCGCTACGCGAGATCACACAAAGAATAAGAGAGCTAATCTAAGGATAGGGGGTTAAGAAGGGTCTTAGCCGATAAATTAACCAGATTTGGGGGTATAAACCCCCAATAATAACCAATTTTAGCTATAAATCGCTTAATCGGCCCCTTCAATCGGTGCAAATCCCTGACGTTGAATATTCTCGCTGATGTGACGAGGTTCGAGGAATTGCAAGAGATAATCGGGACCCCCTGCTTTGGAACCTACCCCCGACATCTTGAAACCCCCGAAGGGTTGACGGGAGACAATCGCACCGGTGATTCCCCGGTTAATATAGAGGTTTCCCACTTCAAATTCCTGCGTAGCTCGGTTAATATGGGCAGGAGTGCGAGAATATAAGCCGCCGGTTAAAGCATAGTCGGTTCCGTTAGCTACAGCTAAAGCTTGCTCAAAATTGCTCACTTTGATAATTGCCACCACCGGACCAAAAATTTCCTCCATCGCTATTACCGCATCAGGGGGAACATTTTTAAAGACGGTGGGACTGACGAAGTAACCCACTTCTGGAATTGGCATTTCTAGGGCTAATTCTGCCTCTTTTTTACCAGTTTCGATGTATTCCCGAATTCTTGCTTGAGCTTTCTCGTCGATAACCGGTCCTACTTCCGTACTCGGTAAATCCGTCGGCCCGATATTGAGGGACTTGGTAGCCTCGACAAAGCGATCAACAAAGCTATCATAGACGCTTTCCAGAACGATTATCCGCGAACAGGCCGAACATTTCTGGCCGGTGTAGCCAAAAGCGGACTTAACCGCACCGACAACGGCCTGATCTAAATCGGCACTCTCATCGACAATTAGGGCATTTTTGCCGCCCATTTCGGCGATAACTCGTTTTAGGTGTTTTTGACCCTTTTGCACGATGGAGGCATCTGTATAGATGCGACAGCCCACTTCTCGTGAACCGGTGAAGGCGATTAGGTGAACATCGGGATGGCTAACTAAATGCGCCCCCACTTGCGAACCTTTACCCGGGATATATTGGAAGACTCCAGCAGGAATACCCGCTTCTAGGAGAATCTCGGCAAATTTCGCCGTAATCACCGAAGAAGTCTCGGCAGGTTTCAATAGCGTGCAGTTACCGGCTACTAAAGCCGCTACTGTCATCCCCACCGCAATGGCTAGGGGGAAATTCCAGGGAGAAATCACTAAAGCAATACCCCGGGGTTGGTAGGAATAACGATTATTCTCACCTGCTACGTCGAAATTATGCCCTAAATCCAGTCTTTCCATCTCGGAGGCGTAATAACGGCAAAAATCGATCGCTTCTGACACTTCCGGATCCGCCTGTTGGATAACTTTGCCCACTTCCAAACAAATCCAGGCCGATAACTCGTGTCGTCGCGCTTCCATCAAATCCGCCGCTTTTCGCAGTATTTCGGCTCTTTTTGCCACTGGAGTGCGTTTCCAAGCGGGAAAAGCCTGTTTTGCCGCTATGATCGCTTTTTCTGCCTGTTCCACCTCAATTAAGCCCACTTTCCCCACTATTTCCTGCGGGTTACAGGGATTAACGGAATTAATTTGAACATTGGTGGCGACGTATTCGCCGTTAATTAGGGGTAAATAGGTCTTACCGAGGGAATTTTTGACAAAAGTAAGGGCTTGACTCGCTTTATTTCGTAATTGCTCGTTAGCATAATCCGTATCAGGGGCATTAGGAAAACCGGCGATAATCGGGTTATCCTTGCCTAAAACCCGGGGGGCTGCGATTAAATCTTCCACGGGACGATCCTCCAAATTTTGCCTTAGGAAAGAACTATTAGCGGTATTTTCTAATAAACGGCGGATTAGGTAGGCCATACCGGGTAAGAGTTGTCCGTAGGGGGAATAAACCCGCACCCGATGACCCCGCTTCACTAACGCTTTGGCTAATTGGTCGCCCATGCCGTACAATACCTGCATTTCAAAGCGACGACGGGGAATTTCTAAACTTTCTGCGATCGCACAGGCCAAGGCTTGCGATCGCACGTTATGACTACCGATGGCGGCGTATAAATATTGATGATTTTCCAATAATAACTGCGTCATCCGTTCATAATTGGCATCGGTGGCCGATTTTTCGTTATATACCGGCTGTGGCCAGTGATTTTGCCGAGATTTAATCGTTTCCTGATCCCAGTAAGCGCCTTTGACTAGCCGGACAGTCAGGGGATAACCGCGCTTTTTAGCCCAATTAATTAAATCTTGTAAATCTTGGGCAGAATCTCTTAAATATGCCTGTAGGGTGATGCCAATATCGGTACGACTGCGAAATTCTTCTTCTAGGAGTAATTCTTTCAGGATAGCCAGGGTGAGGTTTTTATAAACGTACTGTTCCATATCAAAATGGACTGCTACCCCTAACTCCTGAGCGCGTCGCAATAGTAGGCGAATGCGATCGCATACTTTCTCCTTACTACCAATGGGATCTATGGGATCAAACTGAGAATAAAAGGCAGTTAGCTTGACAGAAACCTGCACTTGTGGTAGTAACTCGCCATCTGCTTCATCAATTTGGCTAACTTTATTCCATTTGGTCGCTTCTTGAGCCAAATGGGTCATTAAATCCAGATAACTTTGTAGATAAACTTGGGTTTCCGCTTCAGTAATTACCGCTTCACCGAGGAGATCTATGGTAAAAGCCATTTTTTCCTTCCGCAGACGGGTGACAGTGCGAGTAATTTGCTCTAGGTCTTCCCCAGCGATATACTTACGAGCTAAGGTTTCTACGGATTTACTGATCAGACTGGCGGCCGTTTGAGCCGGTAGGGAGTTAGGATCACTAAAGTTGAGGATACTTTTCAGCGCACTGGGCAGTTCTACGGAAGCATCACCGAGGTATTGTTGGAGATGATTAGCGATCTCGGCATTACTGCGTAAAGCGGGTAAACAATCAATAAAACGGAATAATTGTACTCGTAAATTGGGGTTAGACATTGCCCAATCGAGTAATTTATCATCCCAACGCATTTGATCCTGTAAAGCAGACCAAAGACCTTTTTTTTCCCGAGTTTCGGCTAAAAGTTGTCTAGCGATCTCTTGGGTTTTGGTTTCGTAGTTTTGAGTTGAGTCGATTTGGATAACCACGGCGATTCAAGTAAAAAAATTATCAACGGGATTCAGCTTTCAGCAAGCTACCGTCAGCCTTCAGCCTAAAATTCAGTTTTTGAGCTTTTTCAGCTGATTGCCGCTCTTAATGGCTCTTTTCTCTGGTTTATATTCTTACCGAAGGACTAATCAAAGCTAATGGCTGATCGCTTTTGCTGAACACTCTATTGTACTCGATCGAGTGGGGAAGTGGGGAAGTGGGGTGTAGGGTGTGGGGAAGTGGGGTGTGGGGTGTGGGGTGTAGGGTGTGGGGAAGTGGGGAGAATAAATAAAAATAATCTCCTGACTACTGACTACTGATCACTGATCACTGATTACTGATCACTGATTACTGATTACTGATTACTGATTACTGATCACTGATTACTGATTACTGATACCCGATAGTCCTTGTGTATTGTCGAAGCGTTTACCTATAATAACTTTAAAAAGATTTTCGGGATCATCGGTAGCCCTATGGCAAAAATTGAAACGAGAACAGAACCCATGGTTTTAAACATGGGACCCCATCACCCGTCAATGCACGGAGTTTTGCGCTTAATCGTCACCCTTGACGGGGAAGACGTGATTGACTGTGAACCCGTAATCGGTTATCTTCATCGGGGCATGGAAAAAATTGCCGAAAATCGCACTAATGTCATGTACGTTCCCTACGTTAGTCGTTGGGATTACGCCGCAGGGATGTTTAATGAGGCGATTACAGTCAATGCTCCCGAAAAATTAGCCGATATCGCCGTTCCCAAACGAGCGCAATATATCCGGGTGATTATGTTGGAACTCAACCGCATCGCTAACCATTTACTCTGGTTAGGCCCCTTTATGGCGGATGTAGGCGCACAAACTCCCTTTTTCTACATTTTCCGGGAACGGGAGATGATTTATGACCTCTGGGAAGCTGCCACGGGAATGCGGTTAATTAATAATAATTATTTCCGTATTGGTGGCGTGGCGGTGGATTTACCCTACGGATGGGTGGATAAGTGCGTGGATTTCTGTGACTATTTTGACCCCAAAGTGGACGAATACGAGAAATTAATCACTAATAACCCGATTTTCCGCCGTCGTATTGAAGGGATAGGCTGCATTACCAGAGACGAAGCGATTAACTGGGGTTTATCCGGTCCGATGTTACGCGCTTCCGGGGTGAAATGGGATTTAAGAAAAGTTGACCATTACGAGTGTTACGACGATTTTGACTGGGAAGTGCATTGGGAAACCGCCGGCGATTGTTTTGCTCGTTATCTGGTGCGGATTCGGGAAATGCGCGAATCGGTGAAAATTATCCGGCAAGCACTGAAAGGTTTACCCGGTGGTCCCTACGAAAATCTGGAAGCAAAACGGATGGCAGAAGGGAAAAAATCAGCCTGGAATGATTTTGACTATCAATATATCGCCAAAAAAGTCGCCCCCACTTTTAAGATTCCTAAAGGTGAACATTATGTGCGCTTGGAAAGTGGTAAAGGGGAATTAGGTATCTTTATCGTCGGTAATGATGATGTTTTCCCTTGGCGTTGGAAAATTCGGGCCGCCGATTTTAATAATCTTCAAATTCTGCCTCATATCCTCAAAGGGGTAAAAGTTGCCGATATTATGGCGATTTTAGGCAGTATTGATATTATTATGGGGTCAGTCGATCGCTAAATCTCCTTCAGGGTGGGTTATCTTATTAACTCACCCTCGTTTTGGCCCAGTCTTATGAAAAAAGCACATCGGCCTTTATTTCAGGTAATGCGCTTAAGTAGGGAGGCAAAATTATTTGTAGGATGGGTTAGCGGTAGCGTAACCCATGCAGGCGTTGGGTTTCATGCTTCAACCGTTCGGCTGAGCTCACGGCCGAAGCCCAACCTACGTTCATCTGATATTTAATTCCACCTGAACCTCAGTCATAGGGGGAAGAATCTCGCTTTGGGGAATCTTTAACTCCCCCACCTGAACACCCAAACTAACCAAGGCGGTTAAAGTGGTGATGATGCGGCAAATCACGTCAATGTCCGCTTTATGTTTTTGCCAGAAATTTTCCTTTTTCATAGATTTTGCTCCTGTCGCCTTAGGGCTTGTTTTTTGAGGACAAGTTGATTAAAATGCTTTCAGCAAATGCTGGCAAAAGGGGATCAAAAAGTGGATCAGATCGTAGGTTGACGTTTGACGAGATTTATGTTAAGGTCTGGCGAAATCAGATTATCGGATGAAGATGTAGAAACCCTTCGTAAGGCTAAAGATGCTTATAAGGGAGACTATTCTTGTGCTTCGGAGAAAATAGAGAAAATATTAATAGAAGCAAGTCGATGGTTACTTGAGGCATTTCTCGAAGAATACCGTAGTCAAACAAAAACTTCCAGTTATACCATTCCATTAAATGTCTTGAAAGCTTGGATGACATCATCGCCACAATCCAGAACAACTAAAGAGGTTTTAAAACCAAATGGGAAGAAATTGTACTTACAAAATGAATCTGATTTTAAAGGATTTGAAAATAAGAAGAAAAGGGAGTACATTACTCAAAATAAAATAAATACACCGAGAATTGAAGATATTAATGATAATTCAATTCATTTAACCTTTGATGAGGTTCTGAATTTTTTATTAGATTCGTCTATTTTAAAGGTAATTGGCATATCTGGAGATAGTTTGCGGTTTTGTACTGAAAAAAAATATGGACTAGGAAAAAAAGGGCAAAGAACCGCTAAACAATCTTATATTGTTCAAGCTTATTGCGAAGTATTACGACGAGATTTTGAAAGCTTACAATGTTGTCAAAATCATCATCAAAACCTAAAAAATCAACGAACAAATAATGGGAAGATTTATGATATTTTAACAGAATTTAATTACACTAATCTAGTAAAATTTACCAGTTCAATAGCTGCTAAACCTTTACGAGAAGGCAGTATTTATATTCCCCCTTGTCCTCATACATATCGTTTTTGGTGTTTACATCGTTTACACAAACAACTCTTTATCACTAATAATTTGCCCGTTAAACATATTGTTTTTAAATTTCAAGGAGATGGTCAGGAAGAATGGGATAGCTATAGTCTTCATGAACATTTTTTAAATAATTCTGGAGGAATTAAAAATTTAAAGACTAATAATTTTTGTTTGATTTTTGAAGGAATTGATTGTGCAGACTTTTCCCGTTTAAAAGACATTGATTCATTTTGGCAAAACTTAATTACCAACGCTCGTAAAATAAAAAATAGTCCCATTAAAGGCTTTTTATTAATGATTTGGTTAGATTATGGAAAAAGTAATGATTGGAGAGATAAGGACAAATTATCAGAATTTACTATTCACCGCTTACAGATTGACTCTTGCTTTGAAAAACGGTCTTTTCAGGAAATTATTCCTACTTTTGCTCAACAACTTCAGTTAGGTTGTGACTTACAGGATGAAACCACAGAATTATTTAAATCTACCTTGCAGGAATTATGGCAAAATAGCAATGAAGGCAACATAGAAGACACACTGAAAGCTTTTTATCAACAATTTCAAGTAAAATTATCGGACGCAAAGAAATGGCTAAACTATCCTTAACTTACACGGGAGAAATTCAACCTAAATCGGATCTTTATTATGAACCGATTCAACAAAAAATTTATCCCTATGACGCAGGTGATGAGTTAATAGAAGTTGTTAACTTGGCTATTGAATTGGGAATGCCTTTGTTACTAGAAGGTGAACCGGGATGTGGCAAAAGTCGTCTAGCTCATGCCTTAGTTTATGAATTTAATTATCACCGTGAAAATAATCCTATAAAATATTATGAGTGGATAGTTCAATCTACAAGTAAAGCGGAAGATAGTCTCTATCAACATGATTATATTGGTCGTTTACAAGCTGCTCAAATTAGCGGAATTTTAAGAAAAAAAGAAATAGAAGAATCTTCTTCTGAGCAAAAAAATCCAGCTACTTCAAAGCAAAAAAATCCAGCTACTTCAAAAGATTGGGTTGATTTACAAGCCTTGGGTAAAGCATTTGAACAAAGTAAAGATAAGCAAGAACAATCGGTAGTATTAATTGATGAAATAGATAAAGCAGATCGAGATTTTCCTAATGATTTACTTTTAGCCATTGAATCTCGTCGTTTTTTCATTAAAGAAACAGGAGAAACAATTCAAGCAAATGATCAAGCTTTTCCTCTGATTATCATTACCAGTAATCAAGAAAAAAACTTACCCAATGCTTTTCTGAGACGTTGCATTTATCACTATATTGAGCTACCCAACCAAGAAAGATTAAGAAAAATATTAACCGAACGGTTTACCGACGCTGAACAAGAGGTTATCATCAAAGCAGTGGACCGTTTTCTGGAAGTGAGAACATCACAAGACGAGACTAAATCTGAAGGAGAAAAAAAAGTTAGCACCAGTGAATTAATAGCCTGGTTTAAATCGTTACTCAAGTACAAACCTGAAGAAATTATCGCCAAATTAAACGAGGACAAATTACCCCACGCTAGTGTTTTACTAAAAAGCCGTACTGATTTACAAGATTATGGAACAAGAGGTTAAAAAAGCCAATGACATCCCCCCTACTTGACCTATTTTATCACCTCAGAGACGAACAAGGATTTCTGCTGTCTATTGAACAATATTATCGGGTGGAAAATTACCTAATTCAAAAACTCGCCAATGATTCTGATATTGCTATTCAAGAAAATCCCAACTTAGAGAATCCTAAAATTAAACTTCTTTGTCAAGCTTTATGGGTTAAATCCCCGAAAGAAAAAGAAAAGTTTGATCAGGCCTGGACAGAGATGCTACAATTCCAACCAGAAATAAATATAGAAATAGCCCAAAAAATACCTATTCGCCATCCAGAAGAATCGATTAGCAAAATCATAAACCCGATGGATGATAGGGAATCTCCCTCATTAGAAATTACCCCTTCTGGGGATACACCAATAGCACCGGAGACTTCATTTCCACAAATTGCCACAGCTATTGAAAAGCGAAAAAAAATCACATCTCTAGATAATCCTGATTATTATCCTATTGGCATCGCTAAGTTACAAGAAAGTTGGCAGCAACTGCGTCCATTACCCCTAGAAAGTCCTCGACAAACTTGGGATCTAAAAGCTACGGTGATGGCAACGGCTAAACGAGGTTTTTTTGATCAAATAATTTACCAAAAGAAACAACTTTATCGCCGAGAAATTATAATTTTTATTGATTGTTCTGACTCGATGATTCCCTTTGCAGGATTTGGGCGAATAATGAAGCAAACTTGGGCAAATGTTCCCCATTTTTACTTTGATAATCTGATTAGAGACGAGGTTTTACGACAAGAAAACGGTTGGGAAAGTCAATCTTTAAGCAAAGTTCTCTCTAACTATTCTCCTGAAGTAACCAGTTGTCTAATTCTTAGTGATGCGGGTGCCGCTAGAAAACGTTATGTAGAAGAGCGCTTGAGCGCAACAGAAACCCTTATCCGACGATTTAGCCGAAGATTTAGCCGAGTTGCATGGTTAAACCCCTTACCCTATCATCGATGGTATGGGACAACTGCCTGGGATATTGCTGATTTAGCTGAAGATATACCCAATTTTTCCATGTTTGAACTAACCACAGAGGACTGGGAAAACTTGATAACATGGCTAAAAGAAGAAGCTATCCCACCCCGTCATTTTCCATTTAATCCTAATCAGTTTCAACAAGGGGATAATTGGGATGAGGATGAAGATTTTTTTAGCGCAAAAAGCCGTTTAAGATTATTTGAAGAAGAAAACGAACCAAACACCAGAGAACTAGCGAAAAGAGCGGCATTTCCCCTTAGTTTATCCCCTAATTTACTTTATTATCTGCGTCAACATCAAGATAAAAATAATCAAGCTCCCTGGTATGCGATCGCTGATATTTTACTGTCCAGTTTAGTCCGCAAAATAGATCGAGAACTTTATGAAATGTCTCCCGATGTTCGTAAACTACTATTAGAAAAATTAACCCCAGAGGAACTCAAATCTCTGGCCTATCAGTTACAAACCTATATTCAGGAACAAATCGGTGATTATTGCTCAAAATCGGTTTATTGGCAAAATCAACAATGGTTAGCTCTTGCCTACCTAAAACCCAGTCAAGCAGTCAACGAAATCAAACAGGTACTAGCAGAAGCTATCAAAAATAATAACCGAGTGCGTCTTGTGAGATTGACAGCTTTATTAAAAAATCTATCGGCTGCTTTAGCCGATTATGAACCCTTGTTATTGCTTAATGAACCGATTGCCGCCTATTCTAGAGGGGATTTAAACCACGTTGGCAATGTCCTTCAACTTTCCCCAGAAGACGAAGGAACCCTACAAAAACGTTTAATAGACAAAGTAGCCGCTATTGTTCCCTACAATGAAAACCTTTTCCTTTTTACCGCAGAAACGGTATTGGTTAATAAAACAGGCAAAGTTATCGAGAGAAAACCTGTCAAAGCCTATTTTTACGATGAAAACCTTCCGGAAGTTCGCAACCGGAAAGAAGCTCAAAACTATATCCGCATGATGTATATTCCCCAAGGAGAATTCTGGATGGGAACGGAAGATGAGGAAATCGAAAGACTGGTTAAAAAATTTGATTGGGACAGATATAAAAAGGAAAGACCACAACACCTAGTCAAAGTCTCCGCTTTCCATATCAGTCAAACCCCGATTACCCAAGCTCAGTGGCAAGCTATCGCCGCAACCGCTAAAATAGACATCGACCTAGAGAGAAACCCTTCTGCCTTCAAAGGGGATGAGCTACCCGTAGAACGAGTCAACTGGTATCAAGCAACAGAATTCTGTAAACGACTATCAAGGGAAACAAAACGGGAGTATCGGCTACCGAGTGAGGCAGAATGGGAGTACGCCTGTAGAGCGGGGACAACAACCGCCTTTCATTTTGGGGAAACGATAACGGCAGATTTAGCTAACTATCGAGCTACTGAAACCTATGCCGATGAACCTACAGGAGAATATCGACGTAAAACAACCCCAGTCGGCTATTTTCAGGTAGCTAATGCCTTTGGGTTGTACGATATGCACGGAAACGTTTGGGAATGGTGTGCCGATACTTGGCACGATAATTATGCTGGTGCGCCGAGGGATGGCAGTGCCTGGATAGAAAATGGGGATGATAATCGTTCTCCGTTGCGGGGCGGTTCTTGGTGCAGCAATCCGTATGACTGCCGTTCCGCTTACCGCGGCAGCAACAACCGCCGCGGCTACTACGACGGCTTCGGTTTTCGGGTGGTGTGCGGTGCTGGGAGGACCCTGTAACCCTTTTTCTCTTTTTTTCCCTTTTTTTTTCCCTCATTCCCTTTTCCGGAATTTTTTGGGGCAAGCTATAGAACAAGTGTATTAGTTTAGGAGTTATACTAAATCTGGTTATTAGGTGTCGATCCCCCCTGCCCCCCTTGATCTGTCCTTTAGTCACATCTTTCTTAACATTTCAAACCTTTGTAGCACAAGGCTTTCAAGACTCGGTTAACAATTTGTAATATTCCTTGTTGACACCCTTACTGACAAAGAAAAAACTGAAATCAAGTCAGGATAAGGGTTG